>CAZQYK010000392.1:0-10043 GCA_964597285.1 uncultured Spirochaetales bacterium | reverse complement strand
GGCCGCCGCGCCCGACGGCCCCGCGCGCACCCGCATCGGCCACTACGAGGGCAGCCGCTGGCTCGGCGCGCTCGGCCGCTGCTGGTTCGCGCGCACGCTTCCGAGCGAGATCGACGCCCTCGAGCGGCTGTGCGGCTTGCCCCCCGCGCTCACCTCGACCCGAGCGCGAGGCGAACGCCCGCGTTCTGCGGAGCCGGACGGTCCGAAGCCTGGCCCGTAGCGCCGTCGCGCGCCTTCCGCGACGATCTCGGCCATGAGTGAACGGGTCCTCACCGGCTCGTGTCTCTGCGGCGGCGTCCGCTTCGAGGTCAGCGGAGCACTCGACCGCGTCGCGCACTGCCACTGCACGATGTGCCAACGCGCGCACGGAGCGGCGTTCGTGACCTGGGCGGCCGTGCCCGAGGGGTGCGTGCGCATCACGGCCGGCGAGGCCGACGTCACGCGCTACCGCTCGTCCGACATCGGCACGCGGTCGTTCTGCCGCACGTGCGGCAGTTCGATGTTCTGCACCCTCGACACGCACCCGGGCGTGGTCGACGTCGCGCTGGCGTGCCTGGCGCCCGACCACGGGGCCGTTCCTCGCGCGCACCTGTTCTGGGACGACCGCGCCGCCTGGGTCGAGCTCGGGGACGGGCTTCCGCGCCTCGGCGGGAAGAGCGGTACGGATCCCCGCTAGGGACGGCTTCCGAAGTTGCGAATGCCACCGGCGGGACCGAATCCGGAGCCGAGCCCCTCGATCTGCCGGACTTCTCGGCGCCGTTCGGCGGCTACGAGCAGTCGGGCAACGGCCGGGAGTGGGGCCGCGCGGGTTTCGAGGAGTTCCTCGAGACGAAGGCGGTGATGGGCTGGACGGCGGGCTGAGCGGGCCGGGCTGGACCGGGCCGGGGGGATCCGATACATATTCGATCCATCGAATATGACCCCCCACGACCTCTTCGGCGCGTTCGCGAGCCCGACCCGGCTGCGGATCCTGGGCCTCCTCGGAGAGCAGAAGGAGATCTGCGTCTGCGACCTGTGCGCGGCGCTCGGCGAGCCGCAGCCGAAGGTGTCGCGGCATCTCGCGATCCTGCGCGAGACCGGGCTCGTCGACGTGCGCACGCAGGGCAAGTGGAAGCACTACGCGCTGGCGCAGCCGCGGACGCCGCTGCACCGCACGCTCCTGCGCTGCGTGCGGAGCTGCCTCACGGATCTCGACGAGCTCGCCGCCGACCGCGCGCGGCTCGCGGCGCTCGAGCCGCGGCTGCGCTGCACCTAGGCGCGCGGCGGTGACGCGACGCCCCTACCACGCCCTGTTCCTGTGCACCGGGAACTCCGCACGGAGCCTCCTCGCGGAGGCGATCCTCGCGAGGCGCGGCGCCGGGCGCTTCCGCGCGCACAGCGCCGGCAGCCATCCGAAGGGCGCCGTGCACCCGTTGGCGCTCGAGCTGCTGCGCGCCCGCGGCTACGACACCACCGAGCTGGCCTCGAAGAGCTGGGACGAGTTCGCGAAGCCCGGCGCGCCGCCGCTCGACTTCGTGTTCACCGTCTGCGACGCCGCCGCCGGCGAGGTCTGCCCGGTGTGGCCGGGCCAGCCGATGACCGCTCACTGGGGAATCGCCGACCCCGCCGCGTACGAGGGGCCCGCCGACGAGCAGCGCCGGCACTTCGAGCGCGCCTATCTCGAGCTCGAGCGGAGGATCGGCCTCTTCGTCGCGCTCCCGGTCGAGTCGCTCGACCGCCTGAGCCTCCAGGCGCGGCTCGACGCGATCGGGAAGCGCGGGGAGCCCGCGTGACGCAGGCTGCGGCGACGGCGGACGCGGCCGCCGCGGAGCCCCGGCGGCTGGCGTTCTTCGAGCGCTGGCTCTCGCTGTGGGTGGCGCTGTGCATGGCCGTCGGCGTGGCGGCGGGCCACCTCTTCCCGGGCGCGACCGACGCGCTGCGGCGGCTCGAGTTCGGCGAGGGCAGCCGGATCAACGTCCCGATCGCGGTGCTGCTGTGGCTGATGATCACGCCGATGATGCTGCGCATCGACCTCGCGAGCGTGCTCGAGGTGCGGCGGCGGCCGCGGGGCATCGCGGTGACGCTCTTCGTGAACTGGCTCGTGAAGCCCTTCTCGATGGCGCTGCTCGGCTGGCTCTTCTTCGCGCACCTGTTCCGGCCGTGGATCGCGCCCGAGCTCGCGAGCCAGTACGTCGCCGGCGTCGTGATCCTCGCGGCAGCGCCGTGCACCGCGATGGTCTTCGTCTGGTCCTCCCTCACCGACGGCGACCCCGCGTACACGCTGGTCCAGGTCTCGCTGAACGATCTCGTCATGCTCGTGCTCTTCGCGCCGATCGTGACGCTGCTGGTCACCGGCGCGAGCGGCCTCGCGGTGCCGTTCGAGGTGCTGCTGTGGTCGGTCGGGGTCTTCGTCGTCGTGCCGCTCGCGCTCGGCAGCGCGGCCCGGGTCGTCGTGGTCCGGCGCCGGGGGCGCGTCTGGCTCGAGGAGCGCCTGCTGCCGCGCTTCCAGCCGGTCACGACGCTGGCGCTGCTCGCGACGCTGGTGCTGATCTTCGCGTTCCAGGCCGAGAACCTGACGCTCCGCTTCTTCCACGTCGTGCTGATCGCGGTGCCGATCCTGATCCAGGTCTACTTCAACTCGAGCCTCGCCTACGCGCTGATGAAGTGGCTGCGCGTGCCCCACGCCGTCGCGGCGCCGGGGGCGCTGATCGGCGCGAGCAACTTCTTCGAGCTCGCCGTCGCGACGGCGATCGCGCTCTACGGCCCCGACTCCGGCGCCGCGCTCGCGACCGTCGTCGGCGTGCTGGTCGAGGTGCCGGTGATGCTCTCGGTGTGCGCCTTCTGCAACCGCACGCGCGGGTGGTTCGATGCGGCGTCGCCGGCCCGCGCCTGAGCCCGGCGCGTCGTGCGGCAGCGCCGGGTGAGCCGCCGCGCCGCGGCGCTGCTCGCGCTCGCGCTCGGCGTCGGCGGGTGCGACGCGCGCGAGGCCGACGAGCCGCCCCCGTTCGAGCGCGAGCTCGAGGCGATCCGCGCCGCGACGCTCCCGCCCGACGCCGCGGATCCGCGTTCGGAGCCGATGCGGCGCACGGAGCACGCGATCGTCTGGACCTGGCGCTTCGAGACGGCCACCGCCTGGCCCGACTACGTGGCGTGGCTCGAGTCGAGCCTCCCCGGCGGCTTCGAGCTCCGCGGACACGACGCCTCGAGCGCCGGCTTCTCGCGCGTCCTGCCCGGCGACCTCCAGACGCTGCTCGTGCAGCGCACGGCCGGCCCGGGGCGCGACCGCCTGGCGCTGACGCTCGAGTCGCGCGCGTTCTGAGCCGGCGCGGCGGCGAGCGGCGCGTCCGCCGGCGCGGCGGTCTCCAGGAACGACCGACCCCGCATCCCCTCCACCGGCGAGAGCCCGTAGTGGTCGAGGATCGAGACGGTGACGTCGGTCAGGTCGACCTCGCCGTCTGCGATCGGCCCGTTCACGAGCAGGACGCCGGGCACCAGCCGCGGGTCGATCAGGTGGTTGCCCGACCAGCGCGAGGTGTTGTCCTCGAGCACGGCCTCGGTGATCTCGCCGAGCGTCGACGGATCGGAGCCGGCGTAGCCGCGGTTGTAGCCGACGACGAGATCCGGGCCTTCGGCTGCGCGCTCGCCGTGGAACGCCTCGGAGGCCGGATAGGCGCGCAGCACGACGCGCTCGCCGGTCTCGGCGTCGACCTCGGCCTCGAGCGCCGCGGCGATCTCCTCGAGGATCGCGGCGGCCTCCTCGGCCCGGACGATCCCCCGCGACTCGCGACCGGCGAGGTTCAGGTAGAGCCCGTTGAAGCCGATGCCGTACGCCCTCGAGCGCGACCAGTCGACGTCGTCCAGACCGACCCGTCCGGCGTGTCGGCCGTCCTTCAGGACCAGATACCCGCGCTCGCGGAGCCACGCGTTCAGGTGGAACTTCCGCGTGTAGGGCTGGAAGCCGTGGTCGCTCATCACGATCAGGCGCGTGCCGTCGGGCAGGCGCTCGCGCACGCGGCCCAGGGCCGCGTCGACGTCGCCGTAGAGCCGCTCGATGTCGTGCGCGTGGTCGGCGGCGATCGCGGGATCCCGCGCGGGGTGCCCGAGGCCCGGGTACTTCGGGTCCGCGTGGCGCCAGAGCATGTGGCACTGCAGGTCGATGTCCGAGAGGTAGACGAAGGTCGCGTCCCCGGGCTCGAAGCGGTCGAGGGCCAGCTCGAGCATCGCGCGGGCGTCTTCCTGGACCAGGGCCACCTGGCGCAGGTAGTCGTCGTCGCTGAAGACGCCGTCGCGCAGCGCGCTGGTCTCCTCGGGCATGCCGAGCGTGTAGAACTGCCCGAGCCGGGCGTGCAGCTCCTCGACCCATTCGGGAGGACTCGTGAAGTCCTGGGGCGGACTCTCGGCCGAGAGGTTCACGGCCGAGACGTAGAGCCGCAGCTCCGGCCGCAGCTCCATCGCGAAGATCCGCACCGCGCCCCGCAGCGTCATCAGGCCCCACGGCAGCGCGTCGAACTCCACCTCGATCCAGTCGGACCACTCGCCCTTCCGCAGCAGCGCGAGCTCGGAGCCCACCTCCACCAGCGCGGTGTCGTTGTCCGGGTCGACGTGGACGGTGATGCGCGTCGTGAGATGGTCGCCCGGGCCGGGCAGCTGGCCCGGCTTCAGGCGGAAGAGATCGGGCGGGCCCTTCAGGAGGGCCTCGGCCGTGTCGGGAGTCCCGTCGAGATCGAGGTCCTGGAGGCTCACCCGCTGGATGTCTCCCTTCGGATCCCCGGCCTCGACCGGCCGACTCGTCAGCAGCGTGTAGGTGCCGTAGCCGCCGCGCATGTCGACGGTGCCCATGCCGGAGAGCACCTTGGCGTCGCTCTCCGGCACCGGATAGTTGCCCGGGATCCGGTAGACCTCGGTGTCGATGCCGTTCGCGACGAGCACGTCCCACCACGGCGTTCCGCTGCGCGTGTTGCGCACCTCGGGGCCCGAGAGCGGAACCACCCAGCCGAAGAACTCGAGCGCGGTGCCGGGGTCGTCAACGGGAGGTGTCGCGGAGGAGATCGGCTGGTAGGTGGCGGGATCGCGGTGGACGAAGTCGAAGACGCCGTGCCCGCCCGGGTCGCGCCCGGTGACGAAGTTCGACCACGCCACCGGGCTCTGGGGCGGGTTCGACGTGCCGAGGCGCCGGTAGCTGCCCTCGCCGGCGAGCGCCGCGAAGTGGGGCAGCTTCTCCTCCGCCATCAGACGATCGAGGATCACCGGGTCGAGCCCGTCCACGCCGAGGACGAACAGGCCGGGGCGCGGCGGCGCGGCGCTGCCCGGACCGCAGGCGATCGGCGCGAGCGCCGCCGCGAGGAGCGCGGCGAGGCGAAGCGGCTGCAGGCGGGGCGGGCGTTCCGTCATCGACGGCTCCTGTGGAGGAGGGGACGAGCGAGCCGGTACTCTAACGTCGCCGTCGCGGACGTGGCGGCGCCGGGCGGGGCCGCGTACCGCGGGGTCCCGCCCGCTCCACCCGGCTGCGGAGGATTTCGATGTCGCGCACGGCTGCGCTGCTCGCGCTCTGGATGCTGCTCGCCTGCGGTGCCGGTCCGCAGGATCACCTCGAGACCGCCCGCCAGCGCCTCGCCGCCGGCGACTACGAAGAGGCCGCGGCCGCCGCAGCGCGCGGGCTCGAGGCCGGAGCGGAGGGGTCGACCGCCTGGCGCCTCGAGCTCGCCGCGCTCGAGGGCGAGGCGCGCAGCGGGAAGACGACCGAGGTGCTGGCGCGCCTCGACCGTCTGGCCGAGGCCTGGTCGGCCCAGGTCGACGGCGTGCTCTACGTGCAGACGGCGGGGCAGGTGCGAGAGAGCGGCGACGCGACCGGCGCGATCGGCGTGCTCGACGCCGGCGCGAAGCGCTTCCCGGAGGACGCGGACATCGCCCGCGCGATCGAGCAGCTGAAGGCGACGGGCAGCGACGACGAGATCGATCGGCTCCGCTCGCTCGGCTACGTGGAGTAGCGTCCGCCCGCCGACCGCCCGCGCTCAGAAGATCACGCGCACCCAGCCGCGGACGTTGCGGCGGTTGCCGGGCGTGAAGTGGAAGTCGTCGTTGCCGGGGCCGCCGCCGGCGTCGGGGCAGTCGGGGTCGACGCCGACCTCGGAGGGCGCGCACGACGCGTAGAAGAACTCCGAGCTGCGCCACTTCGTGCCGGCGAGGTTCTCGACCGCCAGTCCGATCTCGATCGGCCCGAGGCGGTACGACGCGCCGAGGTCGAGCACCGTGTAGTCGGAGAGCTTCGGCGTGCTGAACGCCTCGCTCGCGTGTCGCTCGCCGAGGTGGCGCGCGCCGAGCTCGACGCGGAGCCCCTGCCAGGTCGCGCCGACGGCGCCCTTCGCGACCCAGCGCGGCGCCTGCGGCACCGGCTCGTCGTCGCGCGTCGTGCGCGCGTCGACCCACGCGACGTCGCCGCGCGCGTAGAGCCAGTGCGTCACGAAGAGCTGCGCCGCGGCCTCGACGCCGAGCCGGCGGCTGCGGCCGCTGCCCTCGGTCGTGCCCTCGTCGCCGACGAACACGAGCTCGTCCTCGAGCTCGAGCCAGAAGGCCTCGGTCGAGAGGTGCAGGCGCTCGAAGAAGAGGCTGCGCAGCCCGACCTCGGCGCCGGTCGCGCGCGCGAGGATCGCGTCGCTGCCGCCCACGGCGGTGGCGCGCGCGTCGTTCGAGTGGAAGCCCGCCCCGAAGTGCCCGAAGAGCTCGAGCCGGCGCAGCGGGTCCCAGCGGCACGGCAGGAGCCCGTCCTCGGAGAACGGCGCGAGCACGAGCGTCGCCTTCGGCAGCCACAGCGCGTCGCTCCCGTCGGCGTCGGCGCCGCCCGGGAGCCTCGAGTCGACGTCGAACCAGAAGGTTTCGTAGCGGATGCCCCCGACGACGTCGATCCACGGGAGCGGCTCGAGCTCGAGCTGCGCGTACGGGGCCAGCGAGGACTCGAGCACGTCGTCGTCGTTCGTCGGCGGGCCGCTGCTGCGGCGCGCGGTCTGGCGGCCGAGGCGCACGCGCGCGTCGTCGACGCGCCACTCGACGCCGCCGACGAGCCCGGTCGGCCACGGAAGCTCCGGCGCGAAGAGCGTCTCGCTGCGCCCGCCGGCCTGGAGCCGGCGGTCGCGCTGCACGATGCCGTCGCCGGCCGCGGGGTCGTCGAGCGCGTAGGTGAAGTTCGAGAACAAGTCGAGCTCGTACCACACGAGGTAGGCGTTCGTCGTGATGCGCGTGCGGCGGCCGGCGTCCCAGTCGAGCTGGAGCTTCCCCTGCACGCGGCTCGACTCGCCGCCCTCGGTCGGGTCGATCGCGCCGAAGCGCGGCAGCTCGCCTGCGTCGACGAGACGCTCGGGGATCAGCCCCGACGCGTTCCACTCGGCCGTGTAGCCGAGCAGGTGGCCAGACAGGCGCAGGTCGGGGCCGAGATCGAGACCGGCGCTGGCGTACGCGGAGAAGCGGTTCAGGTCCTCGTCGTTCCGGAACGGGCCGTCGGTGTGGTAGGCCTCGAAGGCGACGAGCGTGTCGGCGTCGAGCGTTCGGGGGCTGAACACGCCGACGCCGCGCAGCGTCTCGAGCTCGCCGCCCTCGAGCTTCAGGCTCGACTCGTCGACGCGGTCGAAGGGCACGTACTCGATCGCCGCCGCGGTCGCGAAGTCGCCGAAGCGCGCCGAGTACGGGCCCTTCTGCACGTCGAGGCGGTCGATCGTCTCCTTCGTGACGAAGTGCAGGTCGAGGAAGCCCTGGCCGTGCGCGTGCGAGCGCAGGTTCACCGGCACGCCGTCGAAGTAGACCGCGAGGTCGGTGCCGTGGTCGGCGTCGAAGCCGCGCAGGAAGTACTGCTCCGCCTTGCCGCCGCCGGTGTGCTGCGCGGTGATCGCGCCGGGCACGGCCTCGAGCAGCTGGCCGCCGCTCTCGAGCGGGCGCAGCTCGAACTCCTCGGACGGCACCATCTGCCGCGTCGTCGCGGTCTCGGTGCGGCTCCCCTGGACGACGATCACCTCGACGTCGGGGTCGGGCTCGTCGGCGGCGCGGGCCGCGGGCGCGAGGGCGAGCGCGGCGGTGAGCGCGAGCAGCGGTGCGGCACGCCGGTCGGACACGCGCGCACGCTACGCGCGCCGGCGAAGTCCGACCATGGATCGGACTTCGCGCTAGCCGAGCAGCAGGCCGATCCAGTGCTCCGTCCAGTGGTGGAGCGCGTCGGCCGCGAGCGGCGCGGCCGCGGTGAGGACGGCGAGCGCCGCCCACGCCACGCGCGCCGTCGGCCCGGCCCGGCGCGGCGCGTCGAGCAGGCTCTCGACGCGCGCGCGCACGTTCGAAGCGCCGAACGCGCGCACGCCGGCCGGCGCCGCGAGCGCCGCGCCGCCGGCGACCGCGCGTTCGACCGCGAGGATCGCCTCGGCGACGTGCAGCCGATCGCCGACCCGCTCGGCGGCCGCCTCGTCGCAGGCCTGCTCCGACGCGAGCTCGAGCTCGGCGAGCACCGCGTGCCGTACGCGTGGCGAAAGCGGCCACGAGAGGGCCGCCGCCGTCGCGCCGAGCAGCGGGTCGCGCCGCGCCACGTGCGCGCGCTCGTGCGCGAGCACGGCCGCGAGCGCGTCGGACGGCAGCGCGTCTGCGAGCGACGACGCGATCCACACCTCGCCGCGGACGAGGCCTGCCGCGACGCAGAAGGGCCGCTCCGAAGCGACGACGCGCACGTCCGGCTCGGGGGACGGCCGCGCGCGCGCGCCGAGCGCGGCGAGCGCGCGCCGGCCCCGCGCGGCGCGCGTCCCGGCGCGCAGCAACGCGAATCCGAGCGCAGCGCCGCCCGCCGCGACGATCGCGACCAGCGGCGCGCGCAGCGCGGCGGTGAGATGGACGACGCACAGGTGGGGGTGGTCCGCGTGCTCGCGGCAGTGGTCGCCGCTGCCGAGGGCGAGCCCGACGATCCCCGGCGCGAGGCAGAGCGCGACGAGCAGTGTCGGCGCGAGCGACGGCGCCGCCGCCGCCGTCCACGCCGCAGCGGCGCGGATCCGTGGGTGGCGCGCGCGCAGCCGCCGCGCGCCGAGCCGCCACGCGAGCGTCACCGCGAGCGAGCTCGCCGCCGCGAACGAGACCCACGCGGCGATCAGCAGGCCGAGCTCGGCGAGCGCGTGCGTCATCGCGAGCTCCCGCCCTGGCGCCGGCGTGCGCGCACCATGGCCTCGAGCTCGTCGAGCGTCTCCGAGCCGGTGCGCTCGGCGAGGTCGACGAAGGTCGCGACTAGCAGCGGCGTGTCGACGCCGGGCACGCGCTCGATCAGCGCGCCGAGCGCCTCGCCGAGCCACTCGCTCCGAGACAGGCGCGCGCGGTACTCGTAGGCGCGGCCGAGCTTGCGCCGCTCGACGAGCCGCTTGCGCACGAGCCGCTCGAGCGTCGAGTGCACCGTGTTGCGCGCGAGCCCGCGCGGCTCCCCCACCGAGGCGTGCACCGCGGCGACCCGGGCCGGCCCGCCGCGCCACAGCCGGTCGAGCACGTCGATCTCGAGCGGTCCGAGTACGTTCCGTCCGAGTCGCTGATCCAACGCGGCCTCTCTGCGGTGCGGCGGCCAGCCTACCACGCCGGGCCGCGCGCGAGAGCGTTACCCCGCGGCGCCGCGCCACGCGTGGCGCAGCAGGTGCCACGAGACGCGCGCGAAGGGGTGCGCGCGCCACGCGCCGAAGGCGTGCTTGCGCGCGGTGCGCACGTGGCCGTGGCGCAGCGCGGCCTGCACGATCCAGCGGCGCGTGCTCTCGAAGTCGCCGGCGCCCGGCAGCGCGTCGTCGAGGCTGTCGGGCGCCGGCAGGCCGCGCCGCGCGCAGGCCTCGCGCACGACCCGCGCCACGCCGCGCAGCTGCTCGGCGCGGCGCGCGACGCCGAGCCCGTGCGGGTGGATCCGGTAGTGCAGCAGCACCTCGGGCAGGTTCGCGAGGCGGCCGCGCTCGGCGAGGCGCAGGAACAGGTCGAGGTCCTCGACGAGGTGGGCCTCGGGCCGGTAGCCGCCGGCGGCGAGCACGGCGTCGCGGCGCAGCATCACCGTCGGGTGGGTCAGCATCGAGCCGCCG
>CAZQYK010000391.1:0-7122 GCA_964597285.1 uncultured Spirochaetales bacterium | reverse complement strand
CGCGCTCGCCGGCTTCGGCGGCGACGAGCCGGCGCTGCGCGCGCGGCTCGCCGCGCTCGGCGCGAGCCGCGTCTGCGCGCCGGGCTCGCTCCAGCGCCCGCCGCTCGACTGGCCGCGCGACGGGCTGCCGGCGCTCGCGGCGCTGGCGCGCGACTGGCCCCGAGGGGATCACGCAACGCCCTGATCTTGCGCGGGAATCGGGCTCCCACGCGCACGGGGACGGATACAGGACTCGACCGGTCCGATATTTACAGGACCAGTTTAGTCCCCTATTTTCGGGGCTCCGACGGGAGCGACGCCCATGATCCGGCTCGGCCGCCTCACCGACTACGGCATCGTCCTGATGTCCCACCTCGCCGCCGCCGGCGACGGGCCCCACAACGCGCGCGACCTCGCGCAGCAGACGCAGCTGCCGCTGCCGGCGGTGAGCAAGCTGCTCAAGCTGCTGGCCCGCGAGGGCCTGCTCCACTCGTCGCGCGGCGCGAAGGGCGGCTACGCGCTCGCGCGCCCGCCCGAGGCGATCACCGTGCCGGAGATGATCGAGGCCCTCGAGGGCCCGATCGCGCTCACCGACTGCACGCTCCACGCCGGCGCGTGCGCGCAGGAGCCGAGCTGCCACGTGCGCACGCCGTGGCAGCAGATCAACCGCGCGGTGCACGACGCGCTCGCGCGCATCCGACTCGCCGACCTCGCACAGCAGGCCGTGCCGACGCACATCTTGCCGCTCGAGAGCCTCGGCGTCGACACGACCGGAATCGACACCACTCCGTAGGGAGCGCAGGGAGGCCGCAGCGCCATGCCCCAGACCGACAATCCCCAGCGCACGGCCGACGGCGAGATCGCCGCGCTCGAGCGCCTCGCGAGCCGCGAGTACCAGTACGGCTTCGTCACCGACATCGAGTCCGACACGATCGCGCCGGGCCTCAACGAGGACGTCGTGCGGCTGATCTCGGCGAAGAAGCAGGAGCCCGAGTGGCTGCTCGAGTGGCGCCTGAAGGCGCTGCGCCGCTTCCTCGAGCTGCTCGAGACCGAGAGCGAGCCCACCTGGGCGCAGGTGACCTACCCGAAGATCGACTACCAGGGCATCATCTACTACTCGGCGCCGAAGCCGAAGGAGAAGCTCGAGAGCCTCGGCGAGGTCGACCCCGAGCTGCTCGCGACCTACGAGAAGCTCGGCATCTCGCTCTCGGAGCAGAAGCGGCTCACCGGCGTCGCCGTCGATGCGGTGTTCGACAGCGTCTCGGTCGCGACGACCTTCAAGGCCGAGCTCGAGAAGCTCGGCATCGTGTTCTGCTCGTTCTCGGAGGCGGTACGCGAGCATCCCGAGCTCGTGCGGAAGTACCTCGGCAGCGTCGTGCCCTACTCCGACAACTTCTTCGCGTGCCTGAACTCGGCGGTGTTCAGCGACGGCTCGTTCGCGTACGTGCCGAAGGGCGTGCGCTGCCCGATGGAGCTCTCGACCTACTTCCGGATCAACTCGGCCGGCACCGGCCAGTTCGAGCGCACGCTGCTCGTCGCCGAGGAGGGCGCCTACGTCTCGTACCTCGAGGGCTGCACCGCGCCGCAGCGCGACGAGAACCAGCTGCACGCGGCCGTCGTCGAGCTGGTCGCGCTCGACGACGCCGAGATCAAGTACTCGACGGTGCAGAACTGGTACCCGGGCGACAAGGACGGCGTGGGAGGCATCTACAACTTCGTCACGAAGCGCGGCGCGTGCCGCGGGAAGCGCAGCAAGATCTCGTGGACCCAGGTCGAGACCGGCTCGGCGATCACCTGGAAGTACCCGTCGTGCATCCTCCAGGGCGACGACTCGGTCGGCGAGTTCTACTCGGTGGCGATGACGAACCACCGCCAGCAGGCCGACACCGGCACGAAGATGCTCCACATCGGGCGCAACACGCGCAGCACGATCGTCTCGAAGGGCATCTCGGCCGGCCGCGGCCAGCAGAGCTACCGCGGGCTGGTGCGGATCGGGCCGAAGGCCGAGAACGCGCGCAACTACTCTCAGTGCGACTCGCTGCTGCTCGGCGACCGCTGCGGCGCCCACACCTTCCCCTACCTCGAGGTGAAGAACCCGAGCGCCACCGTCGAGCACGAGGCGACGACGAGCAAGATCGGCGAGGACCAGCTCTTCTACTGTCGCCAGCGCGGCTTGTCCGAGGAGGACGCGATCTCGATGATCGTCAACGGCTTCTGCAAGGAGGTGCTGCGCGAGCTGCCGATGGAGTTCGCGGTCGAGGCGCAGAACCTGCTCGGGCTCTCGCTCGAAGGCGCGGTGGGCTGAGCGATGGCGGACCAGCCGATGCTGGAGCTCTCGGGCGTCCACGCGAGCGCGGGCGGCAGCGAGATCCTGAAGGGGGTCGACCTCGCGATCCGCGCCGGCGAGGTGCACGCGGTGATGGGACCGAACGGCTCCGGCAAGAGCACGCTCGCGAACGTGCTCGCCGGGCGCCCGTCGGTCGAGGTGACGGCCGGGACGGTGCGCTTCGAGGGCCGCGACCTGCTCGCGCTCGCCGCCGAGGAGCGCGCGCGCGAGGGCATCTTCCTCGCGGTCCAGTATCCGGTCGAGATCCCCGTCGTCGCGAACATGTACTTCCTGAAGGCGGCGCTGAACACCGCGCGCGCGCACCGCGGCGAGCCGGAGCTCGACGCGATGGACTTCCTGCAGCTCGCGCGCGAGAGGATGAAGCTCGTCGAGATGGACGAGAAGCTGATGCAGCGCTCGGTCAACGAGGGCTTCTCCGGCGGCGAGAAGAAGCGCAACGAGATCCTGCAGATGGCGATCCTCGAGCCGAAGCTCGCGGTGCTCGACGAGACCGACTCCGGGCTCGACATCGACGCGCTGCGCGTCGTCGCCGGCGGCGTCAACGCGCTCCGCGGCCCGGGGCGCGCGATGCTCGTGATCACGCACTACCAGCGCCTGCTCGACTACATCGTGCCCGACGTCGTGCACGTGCTGGCCGGCGGGCGGATCGTCAAGAGCGGCGGCAAGGAGCTCGCGCTCGAGCTCGAGGAGAAGGGCTACGGCTGGGTCGAGGAGGCCGCGGCCGGATGAGCCGGAGCGCCCTCGAAGAGGCCGGCGAGCGCTTCGTCGCCGCGCACGGGGCCTTCGTGGCGTCGCGCGGAGACGAGCCCACGTGGCTCGCCCAGCACCGGCGCGACGCGCTCGCCGTGTTCGCCGCGCGCGGCCTGCCGACGACGCGCGACGAGGAGTGGCGCTACACGAGCCTCGCCGCGCTCGCGGCGCAGCCCTTCGCCGAGGCGCGCCCGACCCAGCTCGGGCGAGACGACCTCGAGGCGGTCGCGACGCCGCTCTTCGCGTGCAGCCTCTACGCGTTCGCGAACGGGCACGCGGTGCCGGCGCTGTCGTCGTCGCCGGCGCTGCCCGGCGGCGCGCGCTGCGACTCGCTGGCCGCGCTGCTCGGCGACGGCGCCGGCCCGGTCGAGGCGCGCCTCGACCACTACGTCGACGTCAAGGCGCACCCCTTCGCGGCGTTGAACTCGGCCTTCGCGAGCGACGGCGCGGTCGTGCGCGTGCCGCGCGGCGTCGAGGTGGCGCAGCCGCTGCACCTCGTGTTCGCGAGCGCGGCGGACGGCGAGCCGCACGTGACGCACCCGCGCGTCGTCGTCGTCGCCGAGGCCGGGAGCCGCGTCACCGTGCTCCAGGACCACGTGAGCCTCGGCGACGCGCCGAGCCTGACGAACGCCGTGTGCGAGATCCACGTCGGCCCGGGCGCAGAGGTCCACTGGGTGCTCGTTCAGCGCGAGCACGAGCGGCACTTCCACGTCTCGAACGTCCAGGTGCGCCAGGAGCGCGACAGCCGCTTCTGCGCGCACACGCTGACGCTCGGCGGCCGGCTCGTGCGAAACGACGCCGGCGTCGTGCTCGCCGGCGAGGGCGCCGACTGCCGGCTCGACGGCCTGTTCGTCGGCGCCGGCGAGAGCGTGATCGACAATCACACCGAGGTCGACCACGCGCTGCCGCACGGCACGAGCCGCGAGCTCTACAAGGGCGTGCTCGGCGGCGGCGCGCGCGGCGTGTTCCGCGGCCGCGTGATCGTGCGCCCCGACGCGCAGAAGACCTCGGCGAGCCAGAGCAACCCGAACCTGCTGCTCGGGCCGCGCGCCGAGATCGACACGAAGCCGCAGCTCGAGATCTGGGCCGACGACGTCAAGTGCAGCCACGGCTCGACGATCGGCCACCTCGACGAGAACGCGCTCTTCTACCTGCGCTCGCGCGGCCTGTCCGAGACGCGCGCGCGCGACCTGCTCGCGCGCGCGTTCGCGCTCGAGGTGCTCGACGGTCTGCCGGGCGCGCTCGGCGAAGGCCTCGACGACGCGGTGCTCGCCTGCCTGAGACGCGCCCACGGAGGTGCCGGGGCGCACGGAGGTGCGGAGTCGTGAGCCTCGACGTCGCGAAGATCCGCGCGGACTTCCCGATCTTCGAGCGGCGCGTGCACGGCAAGCCGCTCGTGTTCCTCGACAGCGCCGCGAGCGCGCAGAAGCCGCGCGCGGTGATCGACGCGATGAGCGACCTCTACTCCTCGCACTACGCGAACGTCCACCGCGGCGTCTACCAGCTCTCGCTCGAGGCCACCGACATGCTCGAGGCCGCGCGCGACCGCGTCGCCGCGTTCCTCGGCGCCACCGATCGCCGCGAGATCGTCTTCGTGCGCAACGCCACCGAGGCGATCAACCTCGTCGCGTACAGCTACGGGCGCCGCCACGTCGGCCGCGGCGACGAGGTGCTCGTGACCCACATGGAGCACCACGCGAACTTCGTTCCGTGGCAGGTGCTGTGCGAGGAGGTCGGCGCGACGCTGCGCGTGGCGCCGATCGACGACCGCGGCGCGCTGCGGATGGACGAGCTCGCGAAGCTGCTGTCGCCGCGCACGAAGCTCGCCGCGGTGTCGCACGTGTCGAACGTGCTCGGCACGGTCAACCCCGTCGACGAGATCGCGCGGCTGTGCCGCGCGCAGGGCGTGCCGCTTCTCGTCGACGGCGCACAGGCGGTTCCGCACCAGCGCGTCGACGTGTCGGCGCTCGGCTGCGACTTCTACACCTTCTCCGGGCACAAGCTCTTCGGCCCGTCGGGCGTCGGCGTGCTGTGGGGCCGCGCCGAGCTGCTCGAGGCGATGCCGCCCTTCCTGACCGGCGGCTCGATGATCGCGTCGGTGCGGCTCGAGGGCACGACCTTCGCCGGCATCCCGCAGCGCTTCGAGGCCGGCACGCCGGACATCGGCTGCATCGTCGGGCTGCGCGCGGCGATCGACTACCTCGAGGGCGTCGGCTGGGACGCGATCGCCGAGCACGAGCGGCGCGTGCTGCGCCATGCCGAGGAGCGCCTCGCCGAGGTGCCCGGGCTGCGCATCCTCGGCACCGCACCGCACAAGGCCGCGGTGATCTCGATGCTGATGGACGACGTGCACCCGCACGACCTCGGCACGGTCCTCGACCGCGAGGGCGTCGCGATCCGCGCCGGCCACCACTGCGCGCAGCCCCTGATGGAGCGCTTCGACGTCGCGGCCACCGCGCGCGCGTCGTTCGCGCTCTACAACGACGAGAGCGACGTCGACGCGCTGGTGCGCGGCCTGCACGCGGCCCGCGACGTGTTCGGAGCCGAATCGTGAGCGAGCTGCGCGAGCTCTACCAGTCGGTGATCCTCGACCACAACCGTCGGCCGCGGAACTTCGGCGTTCCGGCCGGCGCGAACCTCCGCGCCGACGGCAACAACCCGCTCTGCGGCGACCAGCTCAGCGTCCACGTCGCGCTCGAGGACGGCGTCGTGCGCGACGTCGGCTTCGAGGGCCACGGCTGCGCGATCTCGAAGGCCTCGGCGTCGCTGATGACCGAGGCCGTCAAGGGGCTCCCGACCGCCGAGGTCGAGCGCCTGTACCAGACCTTCCACGACCTCGTCACCTCCGACCCGCGCGGCGAGGCCGCGGCCGACGGGCTCGGCAAGCTCGCGGTGTTCGGCGGCGTGCGCGAGTTCCCGCTGCGCGTGAAGTGCGCCACCCTGTGCTGGCACGCGCTGCGCGCCGCGCTCGGCGAGGGCGGCGAGGTCTCGACGGAGTAGCCATGACGGAACCCACGAGCGACGCGCCTGCGACGGCGCCGGCCGAGCCGAGCCCCGACGCGATCATCGAGGCGCCCGAGGCGCAGCGGCCGCTGGCCGACCGCATCGTGCGGGAGCTGAAGACGGTCTTCGACCCGGAGATCCCGGTCGACATCTACGAGCTCGGCCTGATCTACAAGCTCGCCGTCGACGAAGAGGGCGCGGTGAAGATCCAGATGACGCTGACCTCGCCGATGTGCCCGGCGGCCGAGGAGCTGCCGCCCGAGGTCGAGTCGAAGGCGCGCGGCGTCGAGGGCGTGAGCTCGGTGACGCTCGACCTCGTCTGGGACCCGCCGTGGAACCCGGGCATGATGTCCGAGGCGGCGAAGCTCGAGCTGGGGATGTTCTAGGCCCGATGGACTTCGCTCGGCTCCGCCTCGCTGCGCGTCGGCCGACTCCAGAGTCGGCCTCCTAGCCGAGGCAGATCCGGGTGCTGCCGCTGTGCTTCAGCGCCTTCGTCTGCTTCGGCCTCGTGCTGGTGCTCGTCGGCGCGAACCAGGCGGGCCTCGCGGCCGAGCTCGGGCTCGACCTCGCCGGCTCGGGCCTGCTCGCGTCGATGCTCGCGCTGGGTCTCGGCGTCGGCGTCGTCGCGGCCGGGCCGCTCTTCGACCGCTATCCGCGCCGCCCGCTCTTCGTCGGCGCGGCGCTCGTCGCCGGCGCGGCGCTCGTCGCCGTCGAGCCGGGCATGGGCTACGCGCGCTGGCTCGCGCACGCGGCCGCCGCCGGCTTCGGCATCGGGCTCTACGACACACTGATCAACGCCGCCGTCGTGCAGCGCTACGGCAAAGCCGCCCCGCGCCCGATGCTCGTCGTGCACTCCGGCGCGACGCTCGGCGCGGTGCTCGGCCCACCGCTGGTGGCCTGGATCGACGCGCGCGCGCACTTCAGCGCGAGCTTCGCGGCGGTCGGCTGGGCGCACGCGGCGCTCGCGCTGTGGGCGGCCGCGGTGCCGCTGCCCCCGCCGCCGCCGCAGGCCGACCCGGCGCGCGCCGTCCGCGCCGCGCTCG
>CAZQYK010000390.1:0-4972 GCA_964597285.1 uncultured Spirochaetales bacterium | reverse complement strand
CCTGGAGCGGGCCGCGCACGCGGCGTCGGGCCTCGCCGGCGCGCTCGGCTCCGCGGCGCGGCCCGCGTCGCCGACGCCGTTCAACGTGCCGATCGGCCCCCATCGCCGCTTCGACTGGACCCGCTTCGACCTCGGCGTCGTGCGGGAGATCCGCGCGAGGCTCGGCGGGACGGTCAACGACGTCGCGCTGGCCTGCGTCGCCGGCGCGGTGCGGCGCTACCTGATCGCGCACGAGCTGGAGCCGGACCGGCTCGACTTCCGAGTCTTCGTTCCGGTCAGCACGCGCAGCGACGCGGAGCGCGGCAAGCTCGGCAACCGCGTCGCGATGTGGGTCGCCCCGCTGCCGGTCGACGAGCGCGACCCGCGCCGGCGGCTCGAGCGGGTCGTCGCGGAGACGGCGCGGCGCAAGGAGTCGGGACAGTCCGAGGGCAGCGAGGCGCTCGAGGAGCTCAGCGACTGGACCTCGAGCGCGCTGCTGACCGGGATGACGAGGCTGGCCGGTGCGCGCCGGGCCTCGAACCTCGTCGTCACGAACGTGCCGGGTCCACAGGTCCCGATCTTCCTGAACGGGGCGCGGATGCTCGCCTCGTATCCGCTGGTGCCCCTCTTCGAGAACAACGCGCTCGGCATCGCGCTCTTCGGCTACGACGGCAGCCTCTTCTGGGGCTTCAACGCGGACTGGGACGCGGTGCCCGACCTGCACGAGCTCGTGCGCGCCGTCGACCTCGAGTTCGAGGCGCTGCGCAAGCTCTAGCCCCGAGCGACGGAGGCCTGGTGGCGGATTCCCACTACGAACGACTCACGCAGCTCGACCACTCCTTCCTGCTGTACGAGGACGCGCAGCACGGCGCGATGCACGTGGCGTCGACGCAGATCCACGAGGCCGCGCCGCTGCGCCGCGAGGACGGGACGCTCGACATCGAGCGCATCGAGGAGTACGTGCTCTCGCGCCTCGACCGCATCCCGCGCTATCGGCAACGGCTCGCGTTCACGCCGCTCGAGGGCCATCCGGTCTGGGTCGACGACGCCTCGTTCAACGTCCGCTACCACGTGCGCCACTCGCGCTGCCCGCACCCCGGCGGAGCGCGCCAGCTGAAGCGGATGGCCGGGAGGATCTTCTCGCAGCGGCTCGACCGCGAGAAGCCGTTGTGGGAGCTGTGGGTGATCGAGGGCCTCGAGGACGACCGGATCGCGGTGCTCTCGAAGGTGCACCACTGCATGGTCGACGGCGTCTCTGGCTCCGAGCTGCTCGCCGAGCTGCTGACGACCGAGCCGCGCGAGAAGCCGGAGCCGCCGGCGCGCTGGGCTCCGCGCCCGGCACCGGGCCGGCTCGCGCTCGGCGCCGGCGAGGCGCGGCGCGCGCTGCGCGCTCCGTTCGAGCTCGCTTCCGCGCTGCGGCGGCTCGTGTCGGACGAGGACCATGCGCGTCACCACCTCGGCGAGCGCCTCGGCGCGCTGCGGCGCCTCATCACCGAGAGCGGCCTGCCGACGCCGGTGCCGTTCAACCGGCCCGTCGGTCCGCACCGCCGCCTCGACTGGACGACGTCGTCGATCGAAGAGATCCGCGGCGTGCGCCGCGCGCTCGGCGGCACCGTCAACGACGTCGTGCTCGCGACCGCCGCCGGCGCGCTCGGGCGCTACCTGTCGCGCGAGCGCGGCCTCGACCTCGCGCCGCTCCGCTTCCGCGCGATGGCGCCGGTCAGCGTGCGCGCGGCCGACGAGCGCGGCGCGCTCGGCAATCGCGTCTCCGCGTGGACGCTCGAGCTGCCGATCGCCGAGCGCGACCCGCGCGCGCGTCTCGCCGCGGTGCGCCGCCAGACGCAGCACCTGAAGGAGACGAAGCAGGCGCTCGGCGCCGAGACGCTGACGCGACTCGGCGAGTGGACCGGCTCGGGGCTGCTGTCGCTCGGCGCGCGGCTCGCGAACCACGGCACGCCGTTCAACACGGTGATCACGAACGTCCCCGGGCCGCGCACGCCGCTCTACCTGCTCGGGTCGCGCATGCTCGAGATCCATCCGCACGTCCCGTTGGCCGGGACGCTCGGCCTCGGCATCGCGCTCTTCAGCTACGACGACAGGCTCTCGTGGGGCTTCTCCGCGGACTGGGACCTCGTCCCGGACCTGCACCAGCTCGTGATCGCGACCGACGAGGCGTTCGCCGAGCTGCGTGCGGCCGCAGCCGGGACCGAAGGGAGGGAATCGAGATGACGAAGGGGGTCCTGCGCGGCCTCGCCACCGCAGCACTGCTGCTCGTCGCCGTCGCGCCGGCGTGGGCGAACGAGTTCGACGACCTGCTCGACCGCGTCGACGCGGGGATGCGCGACAACCCCGGCAAGGTGCTGCCGGCCGCGGTCGAGTCGTGCCTGCGGCAGCGCAACCACGCGATGCGGCTCTACCGCGTCAACGAGATGGCGCGCGCGATGCGCAGCCTCGACTACTGCGTTCAGGTGCTGCATCTCGGCGACGAGCGGCTGCACGACGCCGGGCAGCCGTCGATCGCCGAGATCCAGGCCCGCGCGGCGCGCGAGCTCGAGCGGGCGCTGACGCTCGCGCCGGACCTCGAGCGCGGCCTCGAGGTCTTCCGCGGCTGCGCCGAGTGTCACACGCCCGAGGGGTCCGGCCTGAAGAGCGGGCTCGTGCCGCAGATCGCCGGCCAGCACCGGCGCGTCGTCGTCAAGCAGCTGGCCGACATCCGCGCCGGCTACCGCGGCACCGTGCTGATGGCGCCGTACGCGGCGGTCGAGGTGATCGGCGGCGTCCAGGCCGTCGCCGACGTCGCCGGCTACATCGACACCCTCGAGATCAGCACCGACGTCGACCGCGGCCCCGGCGACGCGCTCGAGCTCGGCGAGAAGCTCTACCGCGAGAACTGCGCGCGCTGCCACGGAGCCGACGGCGAGGGCGATCCGAAGACCTTCGCGCCGCGGATCCACGCGCAGCACTTCGACTACCTCGTGCGCCAGTTCGAGCGCATCCGCGACGGCTCGCGCCAGAACGCGAACCCCGAGATGCGGGCGCAGGTCCAGGCCTTCGAGGACGCGGAGATCCGCGCCGTGCTCGACTACGTCTCGCGGCTCGAGCCGCCGCCGGAGCTGCAGGCGCCGCCGGGCTGGAAGAATCCCGACTTCGCGAGGTAGCCATCCGAGGCGGGCGCGCTCAGTCGCCCTCCGGCGTCCCCGCGCTGCGGCGCAGCGCGCGCATCAGGTCCTCGCGCGCGACGATGCCGACCAGGCGCTCGCCGTGGGGGTCGACGACCGGAAGGCTCTTGCGGCGCTGGTCGACCATCTTCTCGAGCGCGCGCGGCAGCGGCGTCCGCGGCTGGACGCAGGCCGGCTCACGCTCCATCGCGCTCGATACCGGGCGGCGCAGGATCGCGTCGAGCTGCGGCAGCGACGTGTCCGGCACGCGGCGGAACGCCGCCAGCAGATCGAGCGAGGTCACGAAGCCGACGAGACGCTCGCCGTCGACGACCGGCAGCCCGTTGAAGCCGGTCTCCTCCAGCAGGCGCTCCACCTCGCCGAGCGTCGCATCCGGCGCGACGGTCACCGGCTTCGACATCACGTCTCCGACGCGCCAGTCGAGGAACGCGTACACGACGCCAGCTCCTAGACCGAGTCGCGGATGCGGCGGTAGCCCTCGCGCAGATCCCGCGCGAGCTTGCGCGCGTCCTCCTCCAGGTCCCGCAGCGAGCTGCCGGCCGCGCGCGCCGCCCGCTTCCCGCGCTCCTCGAGCGAGGCGAAGCCCTTCTCGAGCCGGTCCCACTGGTCGCGCGCCTCGGCCCGGCCGAGGTGGGCCTGCACGCGCCGCTCGTCGCGCATGCGCCGCAGCTCCTCGAGCTCTCGCTGCATCCAATCCGAGAAATCGCCCTTCTCCACGTCGATCGTCCTCCCTGGTTCGTCTGGCGCGCCGCCCGCGAGGTAGGCCGCCTCGATGAGATCCGTCTCCGTCACCAGCCCGAGCAGGTGCCCGTCGTCGCCGACGACCGGGAGGCAGCCGATCTTGCGCCCGACGATCGTGCGCGCCGCCTCCTCGAGCGTGGTGTCGGGGCCGATCGAGATCGGATCCCGCGTCATCACCTCTGCGATCTCTACGGAGCGCAGGAAGCCGCGGCGCGAGGCCGCGTCGAAGTCGAGCACCTTCGACAACGAGGTCTCGAGCAGGTCGCGGCTCGACACGATCCCGACCAGCCGCTCTCCTTCGACCACCGGCAGGTGACGCACGCGTCCGAGCCGCATCAGGTCCTGGGTGAGGTCGAGCGTCTCCTCGGGCGTCGCCGTCACGACCTCGCGGCGCATGATCTCGCTCACCCTCCGTCGGCGCAGAGCCATCGCGGTCCTCCCTTCTCCCAAGGTTGCAGGTTCGGTGCCAGCGCCGCCGCGCGTCGAGGGACGCTCCCGCGTGCCGAGCTGGGGCGGTCCGCCTCAGAGCCTGAGAGGGAATCCGCTGCGCAACGGCATGGCTGCGGCGGGGTCTGAGGCCATTGTTCGACTCCGCTCGCCAGGGCTCGCTCCGCGCGCGGCTTCGCCGCGCTTGACTCAGTCTACGTCACGCGGCGGACCGGATGCGGTCGGCGAGCGACGGCACCCGCGCGGGCCACTCGTCGCGATCCGTATCGACGCCGGCGCGCCTGGCCTCGGGCCACTCGTCGACCGGCTCGAACGCGGCGGCGCTCGCCTCGAGCTCGCCGGGACCGGCATCCGACGGGTCGCCGCCGGCGGCAGCGCGGCGCGCGAGCCGCTCGTGCGCGACCTCGGGCGCGCAGCGCACCTCGACGAGCCATGCCTCGCAGCCGAGGTCGCGCGCGAGCGCCGCGGCGGCGGCGCGGTGCGCGCGGCGCGAGAAGGTCGCGTCGAGGACCGCCGGGCGCCCCGACGCGAGCGCGGGCCGCGCGCGCTCGAGCAGCGCCGCGTAGGTGCGCTCGGTGTGCGCGGCCGAGTAGGCGCCCTCGCCCCAGTCCGCTCCCGCGCGCGCG
>CAZQYK010000389.1:0-13195 GCA_964597285.1 uncultured Spirochaetales bacterium | reverse complement strand
GGCCGTCGCGGTCCCGCGCACCGCCGCGCGCTGCAGCCGCCGCTGCTCCTCGAGGTGCTCGAGGAACGCGCGGTCCATCCGCTCGGACCGGTCGGGCGCGAGCACCGAGACGAAGACCGCGCGCCGCAGCGCGCGCGCCTCGGTTTCGAGCGACTCGGCGAGGCGCGCGTGCTCCTCGGCGAGGCCGGCGAGCTGCTCGGCGCGGGCGCGCAGCCCGCCGCCGCTGTGCTGGAGCTCGGCGGCGAGGTCGCGCGCCTCGGCGACGAAGCCGATCAGCATTCCCGAAGCGAGGCGCAGCTCGAGCTCGCCGAGGCGCGCCGCGAGCGCGCCGAGCGCCTCGCCGAGCGCGGCGAGCGAATCGGCGTGGTCGCGCAGCGCCTGGCGGGGCTCGGCGATGCCGGGCAGGATGCGCCGCGCCGCCTCGGGCATCTCGCGCAGACGCGCGGTGAGCGCCTCGAGGTAGGCGAGGCGTGCACCGGCGACCGAGCGCCGCAGCGCGAGCGCCTCGACCTGCGCCGCGAGCTCGGCGCGCGGCGACGGATCGACCGCGGACCGTGCCGGCGGCGCGGGGGCCGCGGCCTCCGGGATCGGCTCGGTCGGGGCCGCCGCCGGCTCGGATGCGGGCGCTTCCGCCGGCGCGGGCTCCTCGAGCCCGACCGTCACGGGCTCGGGCGACGGCGGCGCGGCGGCCGCGTCGAGCTGCGCGAGGCGCGCGCGCTGTGCGGCGAGCTGGGTGTCGAGCTCGGCGATCTCGCCGCGCAGCGCCGCGACGCGCGAGTCGACCTCCTCCGGCCGGTCGAGGCGCACCGCGAACAGGCTCGCGACCGGCACCGCGTCGGGCAGCTCGCCGCGCTGGAGCGCCTCGAGCGCGGCGAGCGTGTCGGGCGGGGCCGCGGCGAGCTTCGCGGCGGCGGCCGGGGGCGGCGCCGACACGTCGGGCGTCGCGTCGGGCCCGGCGGTCTGGGCGGCGGCGGCGAGCCCGAGGGCCCACGCGCCGAGCGCCGCCGCGAGGCGCCTCATCCCGCCCCGGCCTCCTACGCGAGCAGCGCGAGCGTCGCGGCGCGGATGCGCGCGGCGCGCTCGACCCCGCCCTCGGGCACGATCCGCTCGTCGGGCTCGATCTTGAGGATCGTCTGGCCCTTCGCGACGACGCTGCCGTCGCGCCCCTCCATCAGGCTCGCGGTGACCGTTCCGGGGAAGGGCGCGAGCACCTTGTTGAACATCTTCATCACCTCGATGATGAAGAGCGGCTGGCCGGCGTCGAAGTGCTGGCCGACCTCGATCATCGGCGGCAGGTGCGGCGCCTCCCGCGCGTAGAACGCGCCGCCCATCGGCGTGACGATCTCGTCGGCCGAGGCCGGCGGCGGCGGCGCGAGCGCCTTCGTGCACTCGGCGGCGACGTCCGCGTCGAGGAACTTCGCCGGGAAGATCACCTTCAGCGTCTCGTCGACGCGGATCTCGGCGAAGCCCGAGCGCGCGCCGATGCGCGGGATCACGAGCAGCAGCTCGAGCCCGAGCTGGTGGCCGCGGTGCGCGGCGACGCAGGCCTGCCACAGCGCGTCGTCGCCGGCGGCGAGCCGGTCGTCGCGTGCGCCGTCGAAGAGCGCGACGAGCGCCGGCCAGTCGGACACGCCGGTGCGGCGCTCGACCTCGGCGTAGAAGTCCTCGGCGTCGCGCAGCATCGCCGCGTCGTCGGCCCAGATCTTCTCGGAGGGCGGCGTGCCCGGGTTGTCCTCCATGTGCAGGTAGCGGTAGAGCTCGGCGAGGAAGCGCACCGGGTTCTCGGCGAACGCCGGCTCGTCGTCGCGCATGCGCCACAGCACGCCGTCGAAGCGGCCGAGGAAGCCGCCGAGCCCGTGCGCGTTCGCGAGCAGGCGCTCGAGCGGGCGCACGACGAGCGTCTGCTTGCTCGCGAGCACGGCGCGCGCCTCGGCGTCGGGCTGGCGCTTCGCGAGCTCGGCGGACGCGAGCTCGAGGTCGACCTCGCGTGCGAGCTGCTCGAGCGCGCCGACCGCGGCCAGGTACGAGGACATGAAGCGCGTGTCGGGCTCGGCCATCGGCCCCTTGCCGAGGAACCAGTTGATCAGGCCGTAGTGCACCGCCGTGTTGGTCTGGAGGTCGTCGCCGCGCAGCTCCATGCAGCGCAGGATCTCGGCCATCCGCTCGTAGTTGTCTCGGCGGTTCTCGCCGTCGGTGAGCAGCAGCGCGACGTTCGAGTCGTACGCGCCGGCGAGCGAGTAGTAGACGAACGACCCCGTGTCCGGGTTGCGGGCGCCGATGCCCTGGTCGAAGCGGATCTCGCCGTCGATCGGCTTCGACCAGCTGCGGATCAGGCCGCCGGCGTGCGGCTGCAGCGCCTGGTTCGTCGCGTTGATCCGCACCTCGACGCCGGACACGTGGCGCACGATCCGCTCCGGCGCCGGCAGCCGCTCGCCGTGCAGCGCGAGCAGCGCCATCGCCTCGATCAGCTGGTCGACGTGGAAGCAGTCGGCGGGGTCGGCGGGGTTCGCGAAGCGAAGGCGGTAGGCGAGCTCGGTGACGCCGTGCTCGACCTGGATCCGCGTGTTCATCTCCATGAAGAAGTGGTTGAAGCCCTCGACGATGCATTCGAAGGTCGAGACACTGTCGAGTCCGGTCGCCTCGCCGAAGCGCGCGCCCTCGTCCTCCATGCGCTGGAGCGTGCCCTTGTCGCCCTCGAGGATCTCGCGGGTCTTGCCGCTCGCGAGCGCGATCTCGGCGTCGAGCAGCTCCTGCGTCAGCGACACCTCGACGAGCTTCTGCTCGTGCATCTGCACCGAGCAGTCGCGGCCGCCGAGCGACACGCACCACGAGCCGTTGCCGATCAGCTGGATCTCGTTGTGGCGGGTGCTCTCGAGGTTCAGCTCGATCAGGAAGTTCCGGTTCGAGCCGGGCGGCAGCACCTTCGACTCGGCGAGCACGTCCATCACCGCGGCGGCCACCTGCTCGGGCTTGCGCACCACGCGCTGGCCCTTGCCGCCGCCGCCGCCGATGTGCTTGAAGCGGATGCGGTGCGTCGGGTACTCGTCCCAGATCGCGCGGCACTCGTCGACCGCCCGCTGCTGGAGCTCCTCGATCGTCACGAGCTCGACGTTCACCGCGTAGCCGGCCTGGAGCAGGTCCTCGGCGTTCTCCTCGAGCGACTCGTCGGCGTTCCACGCGAACGCGAGCCCGTGCTCCGCGGCGAGCGCCTCGAGCGCCTCGCGGTCGGCGGCGCGGCGCAGCAGCGCCCGCGCCGACACGGTGTCGACGCCCGGGATCACCGAGTTGCCGAGCGCGCGCGCGCGCTTCTTCGCCTCGTCCTTCGCGCCGGCCTGGCGCACGACGCGCGACGACGGGCCCATGAAGCCGACTCCGGCGCGCTCGATCGCCTCGATGAACTCCGCGTCCTCGGCCATGAAGCCGTAGCCGGCGAAGACGTGGGTGTAGCCGTGCTCGACGGCGATCTCGACGATCTGCCGGATGCGCTGCTGCTTCTCCTGCTGGCCGACGCCCATGTAGTCGGGCACCCGGTGCACGTTCTTCGGAAAGCGGAAGCGGCGCAGCTCGGGCGCGAGGCAGCGCGGGTAGATCACCGAGTCCTTCTCGGAGAGCAGCATGCCGTACTCGCGCACGCCGATCGCGTCGAAGACCTCGAAGGACTCGAGGCGCACCGGACCGCGGCAGACGACCAGGCACTTGATCGCCGAGAGGTCGAAGGAGCGCACCCACGCCGAGTCGGCGTCTGCGCAGGCCCGGACCTGGAGGTCGCGGTCGAGCACCTACTCGAACTCCCGCTGCGGCCCGGACATCGGCGAGGGCAGGTAGGTGCGCATCAGGAGGTCGAGGTTCTCGGCGAGCACGCGCCGGCTCGTGCCCGGCATCACGACGCGCGACACCGAGCCGAGCGAGAGCGCCTCCTTCGGGTTCATCAGCTCGGCCTCGTAGCGGGCGGTGAGCTCCGCGAGCCCGCGGTCGCGGCGGGCCGCCGCCTCCTGCTCGGAGGTGCCCGACGCGACGGCCTTGCGGTAGGCCGCGTCGAGCGCGCGGATCTCGTCCTTGTAGACGAAGTCCTTGCCGGCCGGGCCCATCACCGCGATGCGCGCCATCGGCATCGTGAACACCATGTCGGCGCCGACGAAGTGTGAGTTGTACGACGCGTACGCGCCGCCGAAGGCGTTGCGGATGATCAGCGTCATCGACGGCACGCGCACGTCGATGATCGAGTCGAGGAAGCGGCGCCCCTCGAGGATGATTCCGCCCGACTCCTGCTCCCGGCCCGGCAGGAAGCCGGTCGTGTCCTCGAGGAAGATCAGCGGGACGTTGTACAGGTTGCAGAAGCGGATGAATCGCGTGCCCTTGCGCGCCGCGCCGATGTCGATCTGGCCCGACGCGACCGCCGAGTTGTTCGCGACGAAGGCGACGACGTGCCCGCCGATGCGCCCGAAGGCGGTGATCAGGTTGCGCGCGCGCGCCGGCTGGAGCTCGAAGTACTCGCCGTGGTCGCAGATCTGCTGCAGGAAGAGCGTGATGTCGAGCGGCGAGTTCATCCCGGCCGGCTGGCTGAAGGTGCGCCGGAACAGGATGTCCTCCTCGACGGTGAAGCGGTCGATCGGATCGGAGGTGGGGCTGAAGGGCGCGAACTCGGCGTTGTGGTTCGGCAGGTACGAGAGCAGCCGCAGCGCGGTGCGCAGCGCGCCGAGCTCGTCGTCGGTGGTGATGTCGGCGACGCCGTTCAGGCCGTGCACGCCGGGGCCACCGAGATCCTCGGCGCTGATGTCCTCGCCGAGCACGCTCTTGACGACGCCGGGACCCGTCAGGCCGATGAAGGTGTCGCCAGCCTGGATCACGAACGAGCCCTGGCGCGGCAGGTACGCGCCGCCGCCGGCGTTGTACCCGAACATCAGGCTGATGCTCGGCACGAGGCCGCTGATCCTCCGCAGCGCGGTGAAGGCCTCGCTGTAGCCGTCGAGGCCACCGACGCCGGCCGGCACGAACGCGCCGGCCGAGTCGTTCATGCCGATCAGCGGGATGCGCCGCTCGGCCGCCATGTAGATCAGCCGCGCGAGCTTCGCGCCGTTGGTGGCGTCCATCGAGCCGGCCCGCAGCGTGAAGTCGTGGCCGTAGACGGCGACGTCGCGCCCGTTCACGTCGAGGATGCCGGTGACGATCGACGCGCCGTCGAGGCTCGGGCCCCAGTTCTGGAAGATCAGGTTCGGCTCGCGCTCGCTGAGCACCCGCAGGCGCTCGAAGACCGTCATGCGCCCCTTCGCGTGCTGCGTGCGCACGCGGTCGGGGCCGCCTCCGCGGCGCGGCCGGGCGAGCAGCTCGCGGCCGAGCTCGAGCGCCTCGTCGTAGATCGTCGTCGCCGACGCGGCCGGCGGCGCCTCGGGGGCGAGCGCGCCGTCGGCGAGCGGATTGTCGAGCCGGTATCGGGGGAGTGTGGCGTCCATCCCTCGTTCGCACCTTCTGAGGCGGCGAGCGCCTAGAGGTTGGCGACCGTCTCCTCGAGGCGGCGGCGGTAGTCGGCCAGGTCGACCTTGTGTCGGGCGACGCCGCTGTCCATCGCGGCCTGCGCGACCGCGACCGGCACGTACATCAGGATCCGCGGGTCGAAGGGCTTCGGAATGATGTAGCTCGGCCCGAAGTCGAACACGTCGTCCGGGTAGGCGTCGCGCACGACCGTCGGCACGGCCTCGCCGCGCAGCGCGAGCTCGGCGAGCGCGTGCACGGCGGCGAGCTTCATCTCCTCGTTGATCTTGCGCGCGCGCACGTCGAGCGCGCCGCGGAAGATGAACGGGAAGCCGAGCACGTTGTTGACCTGGTTCGGGTAGTCGGAGCGGCCGGTGGCCATGATCGCGTCGGGCCGCACGCGGCGCACGACGTCGGGCGAGATCTCCGGGTCGGGGTTCGCCATCGCGAACACCACCGGCTGGTCCGCCATCGAGCGCACCATCTCCTCGGTGACGAGGCCCGCCTGCGAGAGCCCGACGAAGACGTCGGCGCCGCGCAGCGCGTCGGCGAGCGTGCGCGCCGAGGTCTCCCAGGCCCACTCGGCCTTGTAAGGGTTCATCCCGTCCTCGCGCCCCGCGTGGATCACGCCGCGGCTGTCGCAGAGCGTGATGTTGCGCGCGGGGACGCCGAGGTCGCGGTACAGCCGCGCGCACGCGACGCCGGCCGCGCCGGCGCCGTTGATCACGAGGCACAGCTCGTCGAGCGAGCGGCTCGTGAGCTGGCACGCGTTCAGCAGCGCCGCGCCGGAGATGATCGCCGTGCCGTGCTGGTCGTCGTGGAAGACCGGGATGTCGAGGCTCTCGATCAGCCGCGCCTCGATGTCGAAGCACTCGGGCGCGCGGATGTCCTCGAGGTTGATGCCGCCGAAGGTCGGCGCGATCAGCTCGACGGTGCGGACGATCTCGTCGGGGTCCTGGCTGTCGATCTCGATGTCGAAGACGTCGATGTCGGCGAAGCGCTTGAACAGGACCGCCTTGCCCTCCATCACCGGCTTGCCGGCGAGCGGCCCGATGTTGCCGAGCCCGAGCACCGCGCTGCCGTTCGTCACGACCGCGACGAGGTTGCCGCGCGCCGTGTAGCGGAACGCCTCGTCCGGGTCGCGGGCGATCTCGCGGCACGGCTCTGCGACCCCCGGGGTGTACGCGAGCGAGAGGTCGCGTTGGGTGGCCGTCGGCTTGGTCGGGGTGATCTTGAGCTTGCCGGGGCGGCCTTCGGAGTGATAGGCGAGTGCCTGCTCGCGGGTGATCACGGGATGGGTCCTGGCGCGCGGATGCGCTCGACGCGGGGGGGTGAGGACGCCGGGGTCCGAGGACCGGGGCGGAAACCCATGCTATCAGATCCCAACCCGCGTTCCTAAACGGGCTCGCGGACCGCGCTCCCGGACGCGGCCCGCAGCGGACGAGATCCGGAGCCGGGGGGATCGGCACCCCCCGGAGCTCGACCCGCGGCTACGCCGCGTAGCCGAGCGACGCCGACAGCGCGTCGGCCGCCGCGACGACCTCGCGCCGCAGCGCGCCGGCGACGATCTCCTCGCCCGAGCGGAACAGCGGCGCCGAGACCGAGAGCGCCCCGACGAGCGCGCCGTCCGCCGAGTGCACCGGCGCCGCGGCGCAGCCCATTCCGTCCTCGAACTCGCCGAGGTCGATCGCGTAGCCGAGGCCGGCGACGGTCCTCAGGTGCTCGAAGAACTTGTCGGGGTCCTCGATGCTGCGCTCGGTGCGCCGGGGCAGCCTTCCCCGCGCGATCACCTGCTCGTCGTAGCCGCGCCAGACGCGCTCCGGCGAGCAGCCGAGCAGCACCTTGCCGAGCGCCGTGCAGTGGAGCGGGGCGCGCCGGCCGGTGCGCACCGCGACGGCGATCTCGCGCGACGGCGCGCAGCCGGCGAGGTGCACGACCTCGAAGCCGTCGCGCACCCCGAGGTGGACCGTCTCTCCGGTGCGCTCGAGCAGTCCCCGCAGCACCGGCTGCGCGCGGTGCAGCAGCTGGCGCGCGCGCACGAAGGACTGGCCGAGCGCGTGGCACGCGAGCCCCAGCCGATAGCGCTCGGTCGTCGGGCACTGCTCGATGAAACCCCACTGCTCGAGCGTCGCGAGCAGCCGGAACACGTTGTTCTTGTGCAGGTCGAGCCGGCGGGCGAGCTCGGCGACGCCCACCTCGTTCTCGCTCCGGAAGACGTCGAGAAGCCGCAGCGCGTTCGCGACGGCCTGGATCGCGTAATCGCTCTTCGGCTTCTTCGCGCGCGGCTCGGCGCCGCCGCTCTTCGCGCGCGAGATCGCCCTCGCCGCCGCTCGGGCGCCCGACTTGCTGCCCATCTAGGACCTCTCGCCCCTTCGGCAGGAGACACGCTCCCCCGGAGCGGGCGCGGCGAGGAAGGGGGGGACTCGCCACATCCGTGAACCCGAGGGGTGGAAGACGAACTTCGAACGATCTTCTACGGGCCGAGGCGCGAACACCGACGATCGCGATGGCGATGCGTGACGGTGATGCGGTCGCTACTTATCGCAGCGCGGCGAACAGTGTCAACAGGATCGTGCGCGAAATCTCGTCGGAACGTCGACGGGAACATGCGCGAGTGTAGACACCGCGCTCGCACTCTCCGGCGGTGGAAACGAAATCCGACGCCGCGTGGGGCGCCGAACTTTCTTTTCACGCGCGCGGCTCGTCGGTCTCGCTCGCCGCGCGGTCCTCGCCCTCGCTCGCGAGCATCTCGAGGATCAGGATCGCGACGCCGACGACGATGAACGAGTCGGCGAGGTTGAAGTCGGGCCAGGCGTAGCCGCGCCAGAGCTCGAAGTGCAGGAAGTCGACGACCTCGCCGCGCACGACGCGATCGACGAGGTTGCCGACGGCGCCGCCGAGGATCAGCCCGAGCGCGAGCGCCGACAGTCGATCCCCGGGGGCCAGCTGACGGAAGAACGAGAACACGATCCCGACGGCGAGGATCGACACGCCGATGAACAGCCACATCCGAAGCTGCGGATCCCCGTCGGCGAACAGACCGAACGCCGCGCCGGGATTGCGCACGTGAGTGAGGTAAAAGAACCCCTCGATCACCGGAACGCGGTCGGCGTACATCAGGTTGCGATCGACCGCAATCTTCGTGGCGAGGTCGAGCGGCAGGCTGATCGCGAACGCGGCGAGCGCGAACCAGAGCTTCGGCGTCATTCGGCCGCGGAACCTATCACGCGCTCCCCGCGAGGGCTAACGAAGCTCGGCGGCCGAAAGCGAGGCATCGCTCCACACGTCGGGCGCGCCGCGCGCGGCGGCGTCGAGCAGCGCGAGCGACTGCGCGCGGCGGCCGAGCAGCGCGAGCGCCGCGCCGCGCAGGCCATCGCAGTGCAGCTCGGCCCCAGGGGTCGGCGGATCGGTCGACTCGAACAGCACCTGTGCGCGGTCGACGTGTGCGAGCGCCTGCTGCGCGGCGCCGGCCTCGACGTGGTGGCGCGCGAGCGCGAGGTAGACCCACGGGTTGTTCGAGTCGACCTGGAGCGCGTCCTTGTAGCGTCCGAGCGCCCTCGCGGCCGCGCCGGCCGCGTCGGCATCGAGCCCCTCGAGGACCAGGCGCTGGCTCGCGCGGAAGCGGTCGTCGCCGCTCGCCGCGTAGTCCGACACGCGCGGCGCCGTCGGCCCCAACGCCGGCAGCGCGGCGCAGCCGAGCGCGAACGCCGCGAGCGCGACCCCCGCCCGCGCGCGCGCGAGCGCCCCCGTCACAGGTTGTCGCGCAGCCATCGCAGGAACCGATCGTGGATCAGGTCGCCGCCGCGGCCGTCCCCGTCGGGGCAGAAGGTGGAGGGCAGCGTTCCGGGCAGGAAGTACTCGGTGCGGCGCTCGTCGCGGCAGCCGCGCAGCGCGATCGCGCCGGTCGAGAGCGCGATGTCGGCGCGCTCGAGCGACGACGGCCGGGGGAACGCACCCCGCACGCGCCCACCGGTCACCTGCTCGACGAAGCGGCGCCAGATCGGCAGCGCGCCGACGCTGGCCGGCACCCCGATGCTGCGCGGCTCGTCGAAGCCGACCCAGACCACGGCGACCAGGTCCGGCGTGAAGCCGACGAACCACAGGTCGTGCTCCGAGTCGGTCGTGCCGGTCTTCGCCGCGATCGGGCCGCTCAGGCCACGCGCGCGCAGCCCCGCCGCGGTGCCGCGAAGTGCCACGCCCTCGAGCAGCGAGGTCGCGAGGAAGGCGGTCCCGGGGTCGAGCACGCGCTCGAAGCCGAGCCCGCCGCGCTCGAGCACGACGCCCTCGGGGTCGACAACGTCCTCGATCGTCTGCACCCGCGGGCGCACGCCGCCGCTCGCGATCGTCGCGTACGCGCGCGCGAGCTCGAGCGGCGACACCTCGGCGGTGCCGAGCGCGAGGCTCGGCACCGCGGCGAGCCGGCTCTCGATGCCGAGGCGGTGCGCCACGTCGACGACGCGCGGCAGGCCCACCTCGGTCGCGAGCCGCACGGTCGCGACGTTCATCGAGCGCTCGATCGCCTCGCGGACGTTGACGAGCCCGTGATACTCGTTGTCGAAGTTGCGCGGGCGCCACGGTCCGTCCGGCGTCTTCAGCTCGATCGGCGAGTCGTCGAGCACGCTCGCGAGCGTGATCCGGGGCACGCCGTCCCGCGGCTCGAGCGCGGCGATGTAGACGAAGGGCTTGAACGAGCTGCCGGGCTGGCGGCGCGCCTGGCTGCAGCGGTCGAACTGCGACACCCGGTAGTCGCGCCCGCCGACGAGCGCGAGCAGCTCGCCGGTCTGGGGCCGCATCGCCACGAGGCAGCCCTGGAGGCGCCGCGCGGGGTCGTCGTTCACGAGCTTCGGGCGCAGCTTCTCGATGTGCTCGAGCCCCTCGCGCAGCGCCGACGCCGCGAAGCGCTGCAGCCGGCGGTCGAGCGTCGAGTAGATGCGCAGCCCCGCCTCGGTCAGCTGCTCGGCGCTGTAGGTGTCGGCGAGCTGGCGGTGCAGCAGGTCGAGGAAGTAGCGCGTGTCGCTGCGCTCGGGCGTCACCGCGGCGAGCCGCAGCGGCTCGCCGCGCGCCCGCTCGTAGGCCTCGTCGTCGAGCCGACCCTGGTCGCGCATCAGCTCGAGCACGAGGTTGCGGCGGGCGACCGCGCGCTTCGGGTCGCGCCACGGCGAGATTCCGTTCGGGCTCTGGATGATCGCGGCGAGCAGGCCCGACTCGGCCGGCGAGAGCCGCTCGACCGGCTTGCCGAAGTAGAGGTGGGACGCTTCCCCCACGCCATGCACCGCGGTCGAGCCGCGCTGCCCGAAGTAGATCTCGTTCAGGTAGGCCTCGAGGATCGCGTCCTTGTCGTACCGGGCCTCGACGAGCAGGGCCATCACGGCCTCGCGCGCCTTGCGGCGGTAGGTGCGCTCGGGAGTCAGGAAGAAGTTCTTGACGAGCTGCTGCGTCACGGTGCTGCCACCCTGCGTCACGCGGCCGGCGCGCAGGTTCGCGAGCAGCGCGCCGGCGATGCGGCGCAGGTCGATCCCGGAGTGCGACTCGAAGCGCTGGTCCTCGACCGCGAGCACCGCGTCGACCAGGTGGCGCGGCACGTCGTCGAGCCGCACGAGCTCGCGCTGCTCGCGCACCGGGCCGTAGTACGCGCCGAGCGCCTCGGGCTCGAGCAGCACCGCGCCGACCGGACGCCCCGACGGGAGCTCGCGGATGTCGGCGATCGCGTCGCCGCGCAGCCGCAGCGCGATGTCACGCGCCGACTCGGGGCGCGTCGGGTGCTCGAACGCGCGCACGTGGATCCGCACGCGGCTGCGCTCCCAGACGAACTGGCCCGGCGGCAGCTCGCTGCCGGACGAGGCGTCGCGGTAGCCGAGCCGCTCGAGCGACTCGCGCAGCCCGAACTGCCGCCAGTCGAGGCCGGGGTACAGGATCGCCGGCGCGCTGTAGACCCGCGAAGGCACGTCGAACTGCGTGCCCTCGAAGCGCGCTCGCACCTGCCGGTCGAGGTCGGCGACGATCACCGCGGCCGCGAAGCCGCCGAGGAAGCCCGCGCCGAGCACGACCCAGCCGGTCGCGCGCATCCACGGCGGCAGGCTCCACCGGGCGCCTCGCCGCCCGCGGCGGCGCCCGTTCGAGCGCCGACCTGCGCCTCGCGATCTGGCCAATGCACCCCTCTCCCGCCCGGTGAGGAGACGTTAGCAAGGCGGCCGACGCGCCACGGATCGCGAGGTTCGCGCGGCACGGCTCGCTAGCATGACGCCATGAGTCGCGATCCCGATGCCGCCGGCCGGCCCGCCAAGCCCTGGGCCGGCCGCTTCCGCGAGGACACCGACCCGGCGGCGCTGCGCTTCTCGGCGTCGATCGACTTCGACCGCGCGCTCGCGCGCTACGACCTGCGCGTGTCGGCGGCCCACGCCGACATGCTGCACGCGGTCGGCCTGATCTCGAAGGCCGACCACGCGCAGCTGCGGCGCGGGCTCGACGCGATCGGCGAGGAGATCGAGAGCGGGACCTTCCCCTTCGACCCGGCGCTCGAGGACATCCACATGAACGTCGAGGTGCGCCTGCGCGAGCGCATCGGCGCCGCCGCGGGCCGCCTCCACACCGGCCGCAGCCGCAACGACCAGGTCGCGACCGACCTGCTGCTCTATCTGCGCGACGCCGCCGCGGCGGCGCGCCGCGGCCTGCTCGAGCTCCAGGAGGTGCTCGTCGGCCGCGCGCGCGAGCACGTCGACACGGTGCTGCCCGGCTACACGCACCTCCAGCGCGCGCAGCCGGTGCGCCTCGCGCACCACTGGCTCGCGTTCGTCGAGATGTTCGGGCGCGACGGCGAGCGCTTCCGCGACCTCGGCGCGCGGCTCGCGCGCGCGCCGCTCGGCTCGGGCGCACTCGCCGGCTCGACGCTGCCGCTCGACCGCGAGGCCACCGCGCGGGCCCTCGGCTTCGACGGCCCGGCGCGCAACAGCATGGACGCGGTGGCGTCGCGCGACGCGGCGCTCGAGTTCCTCGCGGCCGCGGCGATCGCGCAGGTCCACCTGTCGCGGCTCGCCGAGGAGCTCGTGATCTGGTCGACCGCGGAGTTCGGCTTCGTCGAGCTCGCCGACGCGTTCTCCACCGGCTCGAGCCTGATGCCGCAGAAGAAGAACCCCGACGTGCCCGAGCTCGTGCGCGCCAAGGCCGGCCGCGCGATCGGCAACCTCGTCACGCTGCTGACGGTGCTGAAGGGGCTGCCGCTCACCTACAACCGCGACCTGCAAGAAGACAAGGAGCCGGTCTTCGACAGCGCGCGCACGCTGCGCGACTCGCTCGAGGTCAGCGCCGGCGCGCTCGCGACGCTGCGCGTCGACGCGGCGCGGATGCGCGCCGCGGCCGACGACCCGATGCTGCTCGCGACCGACCTCGCCGAGGCGCTCGTGCGCGAGGGCGTGCCCTTCCGCGAGGCGCACGAGGCCGTCGGCCGCGTCGTCGCGCACTGCGTCGACAAGGGCGTCGATCTGCGCGGGCTCTCGCGCGAGGACCTGCGCGCCTTCCACGCCGCGTTCCCGGCCGGCGCCGAAGAGCTGACGTCGCTCGAGAGCGCGCTCGACCGCCGCGTGCAGCCTGGCGCGACCGCGCGGCCGCGCGTCGTCGAGGCGCTCGACGCCGCCGAGGCGCGGCTGCGCGCCGAGCGCGCGGCGCTGGACGCCGCGCCGTGAGCGCGCGGCGCGCATTCGCCGCGGCGCTCGCGCTCGCGGCGCTCCGC
>CAZQYK010000388.1:0-2794 GCA_964597285.1 uncultured Spirochaetales bacterium | reverse complement strand
GCGAGGCGCTGGCGCTGCGCTGGGTCGACGTCGACCTCGAGGCCGGCACCGCTCGTATCGCGCGCAGCTTCTCGAGCGGGAAGACGCTGGGGCCCACGAAGACCGGTCGGACGCGCGTGGTCGAGCTATCGAGCCGGCTGCGCTCGGTCCTCTTCGACCGGCAGCCGAAGATCTTCCCGCCGCCCGAGGACCGCACCGTGTTCCCGAACTTCTCGGGCGGGATGCTGATCCCGGTCTACTTCCGGAATCGCGTCTTCTCGAAGATCGTCAGCAAGGCGCTCGGCAAGGGCCGCCGCTTCACGCCGCACGGCCTGCGCCACACGTGGGCCTCGCTGCACATGGCCCGGGGCACGCCGCTCAAGTGGATCCAGGACCAGGGCGGCTGGACGACGGCGAAGGTGCTGCTCGACACCTATGGCCACTTCATGCCGACCGAGTCGCGGGGCTTCGCCGACGCGCTGAGCGCGGCCTCGGACGGCCCCCCCGCGGCCCCTGCCTCGTATGGCGAGGGCGGCTACTCGACGCCCCCGGAGAAAGTCCGTGAGGAATCGACGGGTTACGCCGCCGAAGACTCCACCACCACCCCCAGGTCGCCGATCATGCACTTCACCGAGCCGCCGCCCTTCTTCAGGAACTCGGAGACGTCGGCGGTGAGCGGGGTGACGCCCGCGTCCTTCACCTGCGCGAGCAGGCGGTCGGAGACGCCGTCGGGGAGCACGAGGTAGGAGTCGCGGGCCTGGCCGGGCGGGGTGCAGGTGAAGGCGTTCGCGGCGTAGCGGCGCGCGTCTTCCTCGCCGAGCTCGATCAGCGCGGGGCCGAAGGTGCGCGCGAGGTGCGGCCAGTCGTGGGGCGCGATCGCGTCGCGGTAGGCGAGCAGGTGCTCGCGGTTCGGGCCGAACGCACACAGCGCGGTGTCGCCGTGGTAGTGGGCCTCGAGCACGAGCTCGACGCGCAGCACCTCGGCCGGCGCGAGGCGCGGCGCCAGCAGCTTGCGCACGCGCGCGTCGGTGCGGAAGCCGTAGACGCGCCGCCACGGGGGGAGTGCCAGCGCCGGCACGAAGCGCTGCCGCTCGAGGCGGCCGTGCGTGAACAGGTACACGCCGCCGGCCGGGAACAGGTCGGCCTCGCCCTCGAAGCGCAGCGGCGGCTCGAGCTCCTCGGTCGGGATGCCGGCGTCGGCGAGGACGCGCCGGTAGTGCGCCTTCTCGCCGGCGCGCGTCGGCAACAAATTCGACAGCACGAAGCGGCGCTCCTCGGGCGCGCGCGGGGCGTCGACGTCGAACATGAAGCCGGCGTTCGCCGGATAGACCGTGCCGGGCCACTCGGCGACCGGCGGCACGACGAGCACGCGCGCGCCGAGGTCCTCGAGCAGCGCCTTCAGCCCGCGCCACTGCGCGATCGCGCGCTCGCGGTCGACGCGCCGGCGCGTACCCCAGCGCGTGCGCGGGTGGGGGTTCGCTCCGCCCTTGACGCTGAAGTGCGTCGGGTCGCCCATCAGCACCCAGCGCCGGCCGTCGCCTTCGCGGGGAGCGCTGCGGGCGAAGGCCTCGCTCACGGGCGCGGCATGCCCGGCGGGAGCGCGGCGGCGTCGAAGCCGGCCTCGCTCTCGAGGTGCGCCTGCGGCGCGGTGCAGTAGAGGGTCGCGGTGACGCCGGCCGGGCGGTCGTTGCCGCTGCGGCCGCCGGCGCCGAAGGGGAGCCGGCCCGATGCGCCGACCGTTGCCTTGTTCCAGTTCAGGATCCCGGTGCGCACGCGGCCGACGCAGTGCTCGTACGCGGCGCGGCTGCGCGTCATCACGCTCGCGGCGAGCTCGTAGTCGGAGTCGTTCGCGGCGGCGATCGCCTCGTCGAGGTCGTCGACCGGGTACAGCGCCGCCTCGGGCCCGAAGATCTCGTCGCGCTGGTACGGATGGGTCTGCGCCGTCGAGTCGAAGCGCACGAGCCCGGCGCCGACCCACGGCGGCGGCAGCCCCGGGTCGACGAGCAGCGTGCGCTCGCCACCGGCCTCGGCCGCCGCCGCGCGCTGCTTCTCGAGCCGCGCGTGGCCGGCGAGCGACGCGAGCGGGCCCATGAAGACGCCGGGCTCGAGCGGCGCGCCGATCCGCAGCCCGGCGAGCACCGCCGCGAGCTTGTCGTGGAACGCGTCGAGCACCGGCCGCGCGACGAACAGGCGCCGCGCGCAGGTGCAGCGCTGACCGGTGGTCGCCGCGACCGAGAGCGCCGTCTCGGCCACCGCGAGCTCGAGGTCGGCGTCGGCGAGCACGACGATCGCGTTGCTCCCGCCGAGCTCGAGCGCGAGCAGCTTGCGGGGCGCGTCGAGCGTGGCCTCGCGCAGCGCGCGGCCGGTCGCGTACGAGCCGGTGAAGAGGATCCCGTCGACGTCGGCGAAGGCGAGCGCACGCCCGGTGTCCGGTCCCCCCTGCACGACCTCGAGCACGCCGTCGGGCAGCCCCGCCTCGCGCCACAGCGCCGCCATCCAGGCCCCTACGGCCGGCGCGAGCTCGCTCGGCTTCAGCACGACGCTGTTGCCGGTCGCGAGCGCCGGCACGACGTGGCCGTTCGGCAGGTGCGCCGGGAAGTTGAACGGGCCGTACACCGCGAGCACGCCGCGCGGGCGCCACGTCGCGCGCTGGCCCGGCGCGGGCTCCTGCGGCGCGACGAGGCGCAGACCGTCGGCGAGCGTCACCGCGACCTTCGGCGCGAGCAGCCGCGCCTCGGCCTCGGCGTCCCACAGCGCCTTGCCCACCTCGCGCGCGACGAGGCGCGCGAGCTCGCCCGCGCGCTCGGCCGCGAGC
>CAZQYK010000387.1:0-4139 GCA_964597285.1 uncultured Spirochaetales bacterium | reverse complement strand
GGTGCGGACGCCGCTCTCGAGCGCGGCCGGCGAGCACGCCGCGAGCGCGTCGCCCTGCGGCTCCGTGCCGGGCACGTCGCCGCCGACCGAGAAGGCGGGCGGCGCGTCCGGGAGCTGCCCGCGCGCGCCGTCCCACGCGTCGGCGAACTCGGCGTGCACGACCGCGCAGCGCGCGCGCGCGACGCCGACGCAGTGCGCGAGCGCGGCGCCGCGCAGGTGGTGGTTGATCAGCGCCGCGACGGCGCCGAGCTTCGCGAGTCCGACCCACGCGCTCACCATCTCGGGGCGGTTGCCGAGCTGGAGCGCGACGACGTCGCCGCGCCCGACGTCCTGCGCACGCGCCCAGCGGGCGAAGCGGTTCGCCGCGGCGTCGAGCTCGGCGTAGGTCCACTGCTGCTCGCCCTGGACCACCGCGAGGCGGCCCGGGTCGGCCTCGACCCGGGCCTCGAATCGGTCGGCGAAGGTCGTCGGCGAGTCGGGGCGCACCGAGCCGAGTGCGCGGGCGGTCCGGGCGAGGGAGGCGACGAGCCGCGCGTCGCGGACCAGCCGATCGAGCAGAGCCAAGGGGGGTCCTCCGGGGAACACAGAATGACGCGGAACCCCGCCGGTCGCATCCGTTTTCCCGCGGGGGAACGCTCCGGCGCGCCGACCCGGATGGGCGCGAGCGCCGCGCATCGGCGATACCTCTACTCCACCTCCCGACGAAAGCGAGCCCCCCGCCATGCCGCGCTACGCCTACGACCGCCTCTCGGCCCAGGACAACAACTTCCTGCTCTGGGAGCGCGGCAACATCCGCATGCACATCGCGTCGACCGGCGTGTTCGACGCCGGCCCGCTCGCGAAGCCCGACGGCGGCATCGACGTCGACGCGATCAAGCGCGCCACCGCGGCCACCCTGCACCTCGTGCCGCGCTACCGCCAGCGCCTGCACCAGATCCCGTTCTTCGACCACGCCGTGTGGGTCGACGATCCGCACTTCGACCTCGACTTCCACGTGCGCCACACGGCGCTGCCGCGGCCCGGCAACGAGGAGCAGCTGAAGAAGCTCTCGGCGCGGATCATGGCGCAGCCGCTCGACCGCCGGCGCCCGCTCTGGGAGACCTGGATCGTCGAGGGCCTCGAGGGCGGCGAGCGCTTCGCGATGATCACGAAGATCCACCACTGCATGATCGACGGCGCGTCCGGCGTCGACCTCGCGTACATCCAGATGTCGCCGACGCCCGACGTGCCCGAGCTCGGCGAGCCGCCCGAGTACCACCCGCGTCCGGCGCCGTCGCGCTTCGATCTGTGGCGCGACGAGGCGCAGCGCCAGGCGACGCTGCCGCTCCAGATCGTGCGCGACTTCGGACGGTTCGCGAGCGACGCGGAAGACCTCGGCACCGAGCTGCTGACGCGCGCGAAGGCGCTCGTCGGCACGCTCGGCATGGCCGCGTCGGCCGACGAGACGCCGCTCAACGGCCGCGTCGGCCCGCACCGCCGCTTCGACTGGCTGCCGTGCCGCCTCGACGACCTGAAGGCAATCCGCCGCGCGTGGGAGTGCACGATCAACGACGTCGTGCTGACGCTCGTCACCGGCGCGGTGCGCGGCTACCTGCTCTCGCGCGGCGTCGACCCGGCGACGGTCGAGTTCCGCGTGTCGGCGCCGGTGTCGGTGCGCAAGGACAGCGACCGCGGCAAGATGGGCAACCGCGTGTCGTCGTGGATCGTGTCGCTCCCGATCGACCGCGCCGAGCCGCGCGAGCAGCTCGCGGCGATCCACGAGCTGACGCAGGCGCTCAAGGAGTCGCGCCAGGCGCTCGGCGTCGAGATGATGATGCAGGTGGCCGAGTGGACGCCGTCGACGCTGCTCTCGCTCGGCGCGCAGGCGATGTCGGGGCCGATCAACACGATCGTCACGAACGTCCCGGGTCCGCAGATCCCGCTCTACTTCCACGGCGCGCGGCTGCGCGAGATCTACCCGATGCTGCCGCTGATGGAGGGCATGGGCCTCGGCATCGCGGTCACGAGCTACGCCGGCACGATGAACTTCGGCTTCGTCTGCGACCCCGACATCGTGCCCGACCTCGAGCGCTTCCGGGGCCTGATGCTCGAGTCGCTCGAGCGCGCGGCGCGCGACGCCGGCGTGAGGCTTGGCGAGCGGGCCGCCGCGCCGCCGCCGCGCCGGCCGGTCGCCGCGGCAACCGAGGCGCTCGCAGCGGAGCCCGAGCCCGCGCCCGGCAACGGCGCGGCCGTGCGCCACTGACGGCCGGCGTGTCGGGCGAGGCGCCCTTCGCCGGGCTGCGCGTGCTTGAGCTGGCGACCGGCGTCGCCGGCCCGTACGCCGGGCGCCTCCTGTGCGACCTCGGCGCGGAGGTGACGAAGCTCGAGGAGCCGGGCGGCGACCCGCTGCGCCGCCGCACCGCGTGCGGCCAGCCGCTCGCGCCGGACGAGGACTCGGCGCTGTTCCGCTTCCTGAACGGCGCGAAGCGCTCGGCGGCGGCCGACCTCGCGGCCGACGCCGGCCGGTGCCTCGCGCTCGAGCTCGCCGCGCGCAGCGACCTCGTGATCGAGAGCTTCGGCCCCGGCGGCCTCGAGCGGCGCGGGCTCTCCGTCGACGCGCTGCGCGCGCGGCGCCCGGCGCTCTCGGTCGTGTCGATCTCGGCGTGGGGCCTCGACGGGCCGTGGGCGAGGCGCCCGGCCACCGAGTTCACGCATCAGGCCGCGTCGGGCTCGCTCGCGAAGCGCGCGCTGCCGGGCCGCGCGCCGGTCGCCGCCGGGGGCGAGCTCGGCGAGTACGCGGCTGGCGTCTACGCGGCGGTCGGCGGCGTCGCGGCCTGGCTCGCGGCGCGACGCGGCGGCGAGGGCCAACACGTCGACGTGTCGCTCTTCGAGGCGGTCGTCAGCGTGCTGACCACCTTCTGGGCGCTGCGCGGCACGTGGATCGACGGCCCGTTCGCGGCGACGGTCGAGGTGCCGTCGATCGAGCCGGCGGCGGACGGCTGGGTCGGCTTCTGCACCTACACCGCGCAGCAGTGGCAGGACTTCTGCGTGCTGATCGGGCGCACCGATCTCGGCAAGGACGAGCGCTTCTTCCACGTTTCGCAGCGCTTCGCGAACGCGGCGCTCGTGCAGGGCGCAATCCGCGAGTGGACCCGCGAGCGCGCGATGGCCGAGATCATCGAGACCGCGAGCGGGATGCGGATCCCGTGCGCGCCGGTGCTCGACGCCGAGGGCGCGCTCGGCTGCGAGCACTTCGCCGCGCGCGGCGCGTTCGTCGACAATCCGCACGGCTTCCGCCAGCCGCGCCCGCCGTGGCGTCTCGAGCGCGGCGCGCCGCGGCCGCCCGAGCGCGCGCCGCGCCTCGACGAGCACGGCGACGAGATCCGGCGCGAGCTCGCGGCTCCGGCGCCGACGCCGGAAGCCGCGGGTCCGCCGCCGGAGTCCGCGGGTCCGGCGCCGAGCGCGCCGGCCGGCGCGCGGCCGCTCGACGGCGTGCGCGTCGTCGACCTCACCGGGTTCTGGGCCGGGCCGGTCGTCACCGGGCTGCTCTCGGACCTCGGCGCCGACGTCGTGAAGATCGAGTCGACGCAGCGGCCCGACGGGATCCGCTTCGTCGGCGCGACCGGGAACCAGCCGATCTGGGAGTGGTCGGAGGTCTTCCACGGCGCGAACCCGGGCAAGCGCAGCGTGACGCTGAACCTCGACCGCGCCGAGGGCCGCGAGCTGCTGCTGCGCCTCGTCGACGGCGCCGACGCGATGGTCGAAAACGCGTCGGCGCGCGTGCTGCCGAACTTCGGCCTCGACTGGGAGACGCTGCGCGCGCGCAATCCGCGCCTCGTGCTGCTGCGGATGCCGGCGTGGGGCCTCGACGGCCCGTGGCGCGACCGCACCGGCTTCGCCGCGAACGTCGAGCAGGCGAGCGGCATCGCGTGGCGCACCGGCTACGCCGACCAGCCGCTCGTCGCGCTCGCCTGCGACCCGGTCGGCGGCATGCACGCGGCGCTCGCGCTGCTCGGCGCGCTCGAGCGCGCGCGCGGCCGCGGCGAGGGCCAGCTCGTCGAGACGGCGCTCGTCGAGCCGGCGCTCTACGTCGCCGCGCAGCAGGTCGTCGAGTGGACGGCCTACGGGCAGCTGCTCGGCCGCGACGAGAACCGCGGGTC
>CAZQYK010000386.1:0-6422 GCA_964597285.1 uncultured Spirochaetales bacterium | reverse complement strand
GGCCTCTCCTCCTGCGCTCGGTGCCGGGAGGATAACAGCCGCCACCGCGGAGGAGCGCCGTGCACGTGGCGATCGTCGGCGCGGGACCGGCCGGAGCGGCGCTGGCGCTGCTGCTCGCGCGCGCCGGCGGGCGCGTGACGCTGCTCGAGCGCCACACCGACTTCGCGCGCGAGTTCCGCGGCGAGGTGCTGATGCCGAGCGGCCTCGACGCGCTGCGCCAGATGGGCCTCGGCGCGGAGCTCGACGCGCTGCCGCAGGCGGAGGTCGCCCGCGTCGCGCTCTACCGCGGCGCGCGGCCGCTCTTCGAGGTGCCTCTCGCGGCCGGCGGGCCGCGCGTCGTCTCGCAGCCGGCTCTGCTCGAGATGCTCGTCGCCGAGGCGGCGCGGCATCCGGGCTTCCGCCTCGAACGCGGCTTCACGGTGCGCGACCTCGTGACGCGGGGCGACGCCGTCGCCGGCGTGCGCGGCGACGCGGGCTCCGGCGAACGCGCGATCGACGCCGACTGGGTGATCGGCGCCGACGGCCGCGCGTCGGTCACGCGCAAGCGCTCGCGCCTCGACTCGGCGCGCGAGCAGCAGGCCTTCGACGTGATCTGGTGTCGGCTGCCGATGGCCGACGCGCTCGCGGGCCAGGTGCGGCTCACGATCGGGCGCGGACACTTCTCGATCGCGCTGCCGGCGCCCGACGGCAGGCTTCAGCTCGGCTGGGTGATCGAGAAGGGATCATTCGGCGAGCTGCGGCGGCGCGGCGTCGACGAGTGGCTCGCTCGCCTGGCCGGCTCGGTGTCGCCGGACCTCGCCGCGCACGTCGACCGCCACCGGGGCGTCGCGGGGCAGCCCTTCCTGCTCGACGTCGTCTGCGACCGCGTCGAGCGCTGGTCGCAGCCGGGCCTGCTGCTGCTCGGCGACGCCGCGCACGCGATGTCGCCGGTCGGCGGGCAGGGCCTGAACCTCGCGCTGCGCGACGCGCTGGTCGCCGCGAACGAGCTCGCGCCGCTCGCGGCCGCGCCGGCGGACCCGGACGCGCTCGCGGCCGCGTGCGCGCGCGTCGAGGCGCAGCGTGTGCGCGAGGTGCGGACGATCCAGCGCCTGCAGCAGGTGCCGCCGCGCTTCCTGTTCCAGCGCAACGCGCTGTCGCGCGCGGTCGTGCGCTGGGCGCTGCCGGCGCTGGCGCGCTCGGGCGTGCTGCCGCTCGTCGCCGGGCGCGTCGCGCGCCGCTTCCTGTTCGGCGTCGACGAGGTGCGGCTCGTCGGCGCGGCGCGGGCCTAACGGGCCGCGGAGCGCCGCCGGCGCAGCGCGCCGAGCAGCGCCGCGCCGGCCGCGAGACCGACGAGCGCGCCGGGCTCGGGCAGGCAGCCGATCTCGCGCATGTCGGAGCTCTCGAGCGCGCCGCCGTCGAGGAAGTAGGCCGAGCGGTGGTAGAACGAGAGCAGGTTCGCGACGCACTTGCCCTCGATCGCGTACGGGACGTTGCCGGCGAAGGGGTCCGTCGGATCGGCGGCCGCGAGCTCCGGGTCGTAGGTGCCGGCGCCGATCGAGCGCGCGTCGGACGATCCGTCGAACGCGAGCGCGGCGAGACGCTCGGTGCCGCCCGGGTCGTCCTTCAGGTAGCGGTCGAACCACGCCAGCGTGTAGTAGAACGCGATGCGCTCGCCCCAGCGGCTCGCCGGGAAGTTCGCCGGGTGCGGCTGGTAGCCCCACTCGTAGTGGTCGCTCGCGCGCGTCGTGATCGACATGACGTCGACGCCGGCGGCCGAGAGCTGGTCGAACGCGCCGAAATGCTGCTCCGGATCGGGCGGGCTCGACTTCGGCGTCGGCGTCGCCGGGAACGCGTAGTCGGTGTAGAAGAAGAGCGACGGCGTGCGGCGCGGGACGCTCGTGCCGAGCGTCCCGTCGAGGTTGTCGTACGAGACGACCGCGTCGACGCGCAGGTCCTGCTGCCCGATCGGGGTCACCGCGATCGCGCCGAGCGAGTGGCCGGCGATGCCGACGCGCTCGCGGTCGACGCTCTCCCAGAAGGGGTTGAAGGCCGGCGTGCCGGCGGCGTTCTCGCCGAGCGCCCACGGGTACGGCGCGGTGGGCGTCGAGAGGATGAAGTCGATCGCCGAGCGCGTGTCGTCGGGCTGGTTCGTGCCCGGACAGTCCGTCTGGGTGCCGTCGGGCTCGTGGCCGCAGCTCTCGCTGTCGCCCTGGCCCTGCGGGTCGACGATCAGCACGACGTAGCCCGCCTCGGCGAGGCCCTGCGGAAACCAGGCGTTGACCTCGTTGTAGGACTGGAGCCCCGGTGTGAACGTGACGGCCGGCCACGGCTGGCTCTCGTCGAGCGGCGCGAGCAGGCGCGCGCGCAGCTTCGCGCCGCCGTTGTTGATGAAGTAGAACTTCAGGTGCCGGCCACGGCCCGCGTCGGCCCACTCCTCGTAGCTGCGGAACGGGTCGCCGACCTTCGACTGCGGGCTCGTGCAGCAGTTGGCGTGGATCCGGTTCGGCTCGGCGGCCCACTCGGGCAGCGTCACCGTCGCGAACTCGATCTCCTCGATCGCGACCTGCTCCTGGAACTTCGCCTGGAACGCGGGGCTCTGCTCGGCGTCGACGTAGCGCTGATGGCCGCACGCGACGTTGTTCGCGTCGCGCTCGCTCCACTCCTGGGTGTTCGGCTCCGGGTCGCCGGCGTACGCGTCGCAGACGAGCGGCTGGCCTTCCTGCGCGATGGCGCCGCGCGCGCCGGCGAGCGCGAGCGCCGCCGCGAGCGCGCATCCGAGCGCCGTGATCCGTCGATTCGAGCTCGTCGCCACTGCGCGCCCTCCCGTGTGCCGGCGGCAGTGTTCGCACTCGCGATCGTCGCTGTCAACGTCGACTAAGTTAGGTCGGCACACGAACCACGCGCGGTGAGCTCCGGACTCCCGACCCGCGGCGGTCCCGGCGCCGCGAGGCCCGGCCGGCGAGACGCCGACGCAACCTGACCGCGGGTCAGGGTGCGCCGTCGCGGCCCCCCGGCGGCACCGATAATCTGGCGCTCCCGCTCTCCGGAGGACCCCGATGGACCTCGACTACACCCCCGAGCAGCTCGCGTTCCGCGACGAGGTGCGGCGCTGGATCGCCGAGGCGATGCCGCCCGAGATGAAGCGCAAGGCCGACGCGGGCGCGTCGTTCTCGCAGGCCGAGACGATGCAGTGGCACGGGATCCTGTACGAGAAGGGCTGGATCGCGCCGAACTGGCCGGCCGAGCACGGCGGCACCGGCTGGGACGTCGGCCGGCGGACGATCGTCCAGGAGGAGCTCGTCGGTGCGAACACGCCCGAGCTCTCGCCCTTCGGGCTCTCGATGGTCGGCCCGCTGCTGATCCAGTTCGGCACCGACGCGCAGCGGCAGCGCTTCCTGCCGAAGATCCTGTCCGGCGAGGAGGTGTGGTGCCAGGGCTACTCGGAGCCGAACTCGGGCTCCGACCTCGCGAGCCTCCAGCTGCGCGCCGACAAGGACGGCGACGACTACGTGCTGAACGGCCAGAAGACCTGGACCACCTACGCACAGTACGCCGACTGGATCTTCGTGCTGTGCCGCACCGACGCGTCGGGCCGCAAGCAGGAGGGCATCTCCTTCCTGCTCGCCGACATCCGCAACACGCCCGGCATCACCGTCAAGCCCTTCCTGACCACCGGCGGCACCGACGCGTTCAGCGAGACCTGGTTCAAGGACGCGCGCGTGCCGCAGGCCAACCGCGTCGGCCCCGAGAACGGCGGCTGGGCGATGGCGAAGGCCCTGCTCGGCCACGAGCGCACCGCGATCGGCGGCGTCGCCGAGAGCGGCAAGTGGCTGCGCCGCGTGAAGCAGGTGGCCCGCAGCGTGCCGGTGGGCACCGGCACGCTCTTCGACGACCCAGCCTTCCGGCGCCGCATCGCGCGCCTCGAGATGCGCTTCCGCGCCGTCGAGATGGCGAACCTGCGCACGCTCGCCGCGGCCGAGCTCGGCCACGCGCCGGGCCCGGAGAGCTCGATCCTGAAGATCGTCGGCACCGAGCTGCACCAGGAGCTGACCGAGCTGACGATGGACGCGATGGGCCACGCCGCGCTCGGCTGGTTCGACTCGCCCGAGGAGGCGCTGCCGGAGAACCAGCGCTGGGTGGCGTCGCAGTTCAACTACCTGCGCGCGAACACGATCTACGGCGGATCGAACGAGATCCAGAAGAACATCATCGCCAAGCACATCCTGGGGCTCCCGTCATGAACTTCGACCTCAGCGACGAGCAGCAGATGCTGGTCGACACCGTCGCCCAGTTCGTCCGCAACGACTCGAACGTCGAGCGCTTCCGAAAGCTGCGCGAGACCGAGCGCGGCTGGGACCCCGAGATGTGGGAGCGGATGGGCGAGATGGGCTGGCTCTCGCTTCCCTTCCCCGAGGAGCACGGCGGCTTCGGCGGCCGCTTCGTCGACCTCGCGCTCGTGCTCGAGCAGCTAGGCCGCGGCCTCGTGCCGGAGCCGCTGCTGGCGTCGGTCGTGCTCGCCGGCGGGCTCGTCTCGCGCCTCGGCACGGGCGAGCAGGTCGCGCGCTTCCTGGCGCCGATGATCGAGGGCCGCACGAGCCTCGCGTTCGCGTACGCCGAGCGCCAGAGCCGCTACGAGCCGGCCGACTGCCTGTGCAGCGCCGAGCGCGACGGCGACGGCTGGCTGCTGCGCGGCCAGAAGCTGTGGGTGCTCAACGGCCACGCGGCCGACCACCTCGTCGTGCTCGCGCGCACCGCCGGCGGCCCGCTCGACCGCGACGGGCTCTCGCTCTTCGTCGTCGACGGCGACGCGCCCGCCCTGGCGCGCACGCCGGTCAACGGCATGGACGGCCAGCGCACCGGCCTCGTCGAGCTCGACGGCGTCGAGGTCGGCCGCGACCGCCTGCTCGGCGCCGAGGGCGGCGCGCTCGCGCACGTCGAGTGGGCGCTCGACCGCGGCGCCGCCGCCGCCTGCGCCGAGGGTCAGGGCCTGGTGCAGGAGCTCTTCGAGCGCACCGTCGCGTACCTGAAGCAGCGCAAGCAGTTCGACGTTCCGATCGGCAGCTTCCAGGCCTTGCAGCACCGCGCCGCCGATATGTTCGCCGAGACCGAGCTTTGCCGAGGCGCGATGTACCTCGCGGCGATCCGCGCCGACGCCGACGACCCCGAGCTGCGCGCCGCCGAGATCTCGAGCGCGAAGCTGCAGCTCGCCAGCGGCGGCTGGTACGTGCAGGAGAACGCGATCCAGCTGCACGGCGGCATCGGCATCACCGACGAGCAGGACGAGGGTCTGTTCTTCAAGCGCCTGCGCGTGCTGCAGGGCCTGTTCGGCGACGCCGACTGGCACGTCGACCGCTTCCAGCGGCTGGGGCGCTTCGAGGGCTAGGCAGTTTGCTGAAATGCGGCGTCGCCCAGGGTACCCGGCGAGCCGTCGTCGCCGGCAAACGGGCGACCGGCGAGGCCCGCGGCGAGCATCGCCTATGCTCTGCTCCTTGAACCCGGCTGCTCCGGCCTGGCCCGCCGTGCTCGTCGGCGCCGCGACCTTCGCGGTCTACGCGAGCGCCGTGCCGGAGACGCTCCCCGGCGGCGACGCGGGCGAGCTGATCGCGGTCGCGCAGCATCGGGGCGTCGCCCATCCGCCGGGCTATCCGCTCTACACGCTGATGGGTCACGCGTTCTCGTGGATTCCCCTCTCGACGCCGGCCTGGCGGGTGGGCCTCCTCTCGGCGCTGTGCGGGGCGGCTTGCGCGGCGCTCCTTTTCGCCACGGCGGCGCGCTGGACGCGCTCGCTCTCCGCCGGTCTCGCCGCCGCCGGGCTGTTCGCGTTCGCGCCGCTCATCTTCACCTACGCGACGACCGCCGAGGTCTTCGCGCTGAACGACGCCTTCGCGGCGCTGCTGCTGTGGCTCGTGCTGCGCTACGACGAGACCGGATCGCCGCGCTTCGCCGTCGCCGCCGCCGGGACGCTCGGTCTGGGTCTGGGCAACCACCACATGCTCGCGTTCACCGGGCTCCCGCTCGGGGTGTGGGTGCTCGCGCGGGGCGGGACCGCGCTCGCCCGTCCGCGCTGGCTCCTCGCGATGGCCGGTGCGGGCGCGCTCGGACTCGCGTCCTACCTCCATCTGCCGATCGCGGCCGCGGCAGACCCGCCCGTCGCGTGGGGCGACTTCACGACCCTCGACGGATTCGTCGCGCATCTGCTGCGCCGCGAGTACGGCACCTTCCAGCTCACGCCGGGCGGCGATCCCGAGGGCGTCTGGGTCCGCGTCGCCGGCTTCGCGGCGCGCACGCTCGGCGAGCTGGGCGTCGCGGGGGTCGCGCTCGCGGCGCTCGGTGCGCTCGTCGCGGCGCGCCGCGGTCCGCGCCGCCGCTTCTGGCTCGCCACCGCCGTCGCGCTCGGCTTCTACGTGCTCGCGTTCCACACGCTCGCCAACCTGCCCGTCGGC
>CAZQYK010000385.1:0-3133 GCA_964597285.1 uncultured Spirochaetales bacterium | reverse complement strand
GCCACGCCGGCAGCGTGCTGCTCGCAGCCGGCGCCGCGAGCGTGCTCGCGTATGCGAGCCTCGGCGCGGCGCTCGACCTCGCGCTCGCCGACGCGCGCGCGACGGCCACCGAGGGCATCGGCGCGCTGCGGCTCGCGCTGCCGCTGATGCTGCCGGTGGCGCTGCTCTCCGGCGTCGCGTTCCCGCTGCTCGGCCAGGCGGTCGAGCGCGCGGCGCCGGCGGAGACGCGCTCGGCCGGCGCACTCGCGTTCGCGAACACCCTCGGCGCGATGCTCGGCCCGCTCGTCGCGGCCTTCGTGCTGCTGCCGCGCCTCGGCGTCGAGCGCTCGCTCGCGCTGCTGCCGCTCGTCTACGCGGCGGCCGCGCTGTGCGTCTTCGCATCGGGAGCGCGGCCCGGGCGCGGCGCCGGGCGCGCCGCGCAGGTCGCGCTCGCCGCGGCGCTCGTCCTCGCGCTCGCGCTCTTCCCGCACGGCCGCCTCGAGGGGCGCTACCTCGCCGGCCCGATGGCCCGCTGGTCGAAGGACGGCGAGCGCCGGCTCGTCGCGTATCGCGAGGGGCCGACCGGCACGATCGCCTACCTCGTGAACGAGGTCTTCGGCCGCCCGCTCTACTACACGATGGCGACCGACTCGTACACGATGTCGGGCACGTCGCTCGCTGCGAAGCGCTACATGGAGCTCTTCGTCTACCTGCCGCTCGCGATCCGTCCGGCGCCGCGCACGGCGCTGCTCATCAGCTACGGCGTCGGCAACACCGCGAAGGCTTTGACCTCGATCGCGAGTCTCGAGCAGATCGACGTGGTCGACACCTCGCGCGACGTGCTCGCGCTGAGCGAGGTCCCCTACCCCGACCCCGCCGAGCACCCGCTGCGCGACCCGCGCGTCGCGGTGCACGTCGAGGACGGCCGCCACTTCCTCCAGACGACGCGGCGGCGCTTCGACCTGATCACCGGCGAGCCGCCGCCGCCGCACGTGGCCGGCGTCGCGAGCCTCTTCACGCGCGAGTTCTTCGCGCTCGCGCGCGACCGGCTCGCCCCGGGCGGCGTGCTCTCGTACTGGCTGCCGGTGCACGGGCTCGACGCCCGGGGGCGCGACGCGATCGTCTCGGCGTTCTGCGCCGTCCTCGACGACTGCACGCTGTGGACCGGATCGCGCCTCGACTGGATCCTCGTCGGCACGCGCGGCGCCACGGGGCCGGTGGCGCTCGAAGACTTCGCGCGGCCGTGGCGCGAGCCGGCGACCGCGCGGCGGCTCGAGACGATCGGCGTCGAGGGACCGGCGCAGCTCGGGAGCCTCTTCATCGCCGGCGGCGACGAGCTTCGCGCGCTCGCCGGCGGCGCGGCGCCGCTGACCGACGACCGCCCGAAGCGGATCGGAGCATCCCAGCCGGCCGCGACGCTCGTCGCGCTGCACCGCCGCTGGCTCGACGCCGACGACGCGCGCGAGCGCTTCGAGCGCTCGCCCACCGTGTGGCGCCTCTGGCCGCCCGAGCTGCGCGAGGCCACCCTTCCCTTCTTCGCGACGCGCGCCCTCGTCGACGCGCACTTCTTCGGCGACTGGGCGACGCTGCCCGAGCGCCTGCCGGCACTGCACGGCGCGCTCGCGTCGACGCCGCTGCGGACGCTGCCGCTGTGGCTCGCGGGCGGCACCTGGGACGAGGTCGCAATCGCGCGCGAGGCGCGCGCCGGCGGCGCCGACGGCGTCTGGATCCGCCACCAGCTCGGCGCGGAGGCGCTCGTCGAGCGCCGCTTCGACGCGGCCGCGGCGCACTACGCGAACGTGCGCCGACACCAGCCGGGTGCCGCGGAGTACCGCGCCTTCGAGCGCTATGCGCTGTGCCGCGCCGGCCGCAGCGACGAGGCCGCGGCGCTCGCGCGCGGGGGACGGGACGCCGCGGTCCCGGGCTGCTGACGACCCCCCTCTTCGCCGAAAGTCAGCGAGGTGGCTGCCACGGCCGGATGAACGCATTTCATGAAGAACTGGACCACGTCATCCGCTGATCTCTCGTCGAACCCGTGGCCCCTCGAGGAGAGGCCAGGGTATGCTCCCCGGCCGATGTCACGCCAGTCCGAGATGTGGCGCGGTTCGTTCGGCGACGACTACGCGGCGCGGAACCGGGCCACGCCCGACGCAGTCCGGTCGCGCGTGCGGGCATTCGCGGCGATCCTGCAGCATCTCGGCGGGCCACCGCCCACGACGATCCTCGAGTGCGGCGCGAACGTCGGGATCAATCTGCGGGCGCTCGCCCAGCTCGTGGGTGCGGAGCTCTTCGCGGTGGAGCCGAACGAACGCGCTCGCACGACGGCCGTCGCCTCGGGCGCCGTCCCGGCCGACCACGCGTGCGACGCGACGCTCGCCGCGCTTCCCTTCGACGACGCCTCGATCGACCTCGTCTTCACGTCCGGCGTCCTGATCCACGTGCCGCCCGACGAGCTCGACGACGCCTACCGCGAGATGCACCGCGTCGCGCGTCGCTATCTGCTCACGATCGAGTACTTCGCGCAGACCCCGCAGACGGTGACCTACCGCGGCGAGCGCGACCTGCTCTTCAAGCGCGACTTCGGTCTCCGCTGGCTCGAGCTCTTCCCGGACCTGGAGCCGATCGCGCAGGGCTTCTTCTGGAAGCCGGCCACCGGGCTCGACGACCTCACCTGGTGGCTGTTCCGCCGGCCGGCGGGCGCCTGAGGCGCCTGGCTCGGGGAGCCGCGTCACCCGCCGCGCAACCTCGACGCCGGCGCGCCCCCCGGGCGGATGGCCGCTAGACTGCCGCCGCTGGTGTGGCCGTGACCCCGTCCGACCCGAAGCCCGCTCTCGCGCTCCACGGCGGCCCGCCGGTCCGCGAGCGCCTGCTGCCCTACGGCCGCCAGCAGGTCACCGAGGAGGACGTCGCCGCGGTCGTCGCCGTGCTGCGCTCGGACTTCCTCACCACCGGGCCCGAGGTCGACGCGTTCGAGCGCGAGCTCGCCGACGCCGTCGGCGCGCGCTTCGGCGTCGCGTTCTCGTCCGGCACCGCCGCGCTGCACGCCGCGTGCTATGCGGCGGGGCTCGCGCCGGGCGACGAGGCGATCACGACGCCGCTCACCTTCTGCGCCACCGCGAACGCGGTCGCGCTGCGCGGCGCGACGCCGGTGTTC
>CAZQYK010000384.1:0-6052 GCA_964597285.1 uncultured Spirochaetales bacterium | reverse complement strand
GGATCGCGATGGTGGCCGATACCGACGACGCGAAATCGAGAACCAACCTCGGCTTCGAACTCCATACGGAAGCGCAGCTGCGCGCCTTCCGACGGCTGACCCCGCGCGAGCGGCTCGCGTGGCTCGAGGAGGCGAAGCGCTTCGCCGCGCGCGCGCTCGCCGCGGCGAAGGAGCGGCGCCGGTCGCGCTGACGGGCGATGCGATGGCGCGCGCCGCCGCCGCGATCTAGGCTGACCGAGACCGCGTGAGGCCGATGCCCACGCGATGAAGCCCGCCGGGAGCGATCGGCCCCGGCAAGGAGCAGACCATGAGGTCCACCTTCCGTTGGTGGCGGCACGCGGGGTGCGCGCCGTCCTATTCGTATGCCTGGGCCGGCTGCGGCCCGTCGGGCCATGCGCAGCGCGGCGCGCGCTTCGAGACGCGCGGCCACAGCGGCCCGGGAGCGCGCGCGTTCGGCGTCCGCCGCCCGCTGCGCTTCCTGGCCTGGAAGCTCGAGCTCGACGACGAGCAGCTCGGCGAGGTCGCGCGGATCCTCGGCGATTTGCGCACCGAACGCGCGCAGGGCGACGTCGACCGTGAGCGGCGCCTCGGGGCCTTCGCCGACGCCGTGGCCGGCGAGTCCTTCGACGCCGGCCGCGCGGCCGAGGGCGCCGCGCTGCGCGTGTCGAGCGCCGAGCGGCTGCGCGCGGCGACGCTGCGCGCGCTCGAGGCGCTGCACGGGGTGCTGACCCCGGAGCAGCGGCGCACGCTCGCGCTGCTGCTGCGCAGCGGCAGCGTGTCGTTCTGAGCGCCTGACGCGATCCGCTCCGGCCCGCGCCCGCGGCGGGCCGGAGCCCGCGTCCGCCGGCCGCGCGCATCTGCTACTCGATCTCCCGGTGACGACACGAGAGACCTACACCCACGGCCACCACGAGGCGGTGCTGCGCAGCCATCGCGCGCGCACCGCCGAGAACTCGGCCGCGTACCTGCTGCCGTCGCTGCGGCCCGGCCTCGACCTGCTCGACGTCGGCTGCGGCCCGGGCACGATCACCGCCGACCTCGCGCGCCGCATCGCGCCGGGTCGCGCGGTCGGCGTCGACCGCGCGCCCGAGGTGCTGGGCGCGGCGCGCGCGCACGCCGAGGAGCGCGGCGCTGCGGTCGAGTGGCGCGAGGCCGACGTCTACGCACTCGGCTTCCCCGACGCGTCCTTCGACGTCGTGCACGCGCACCAGGTGCTCCAGCACCTCGCCGACCCGGTGCGCGCGCTGCGCGAGATGCGCCGCGTGCTGCGGCCGGGCGGCGTCGTCGCGGTGCGCGACAGCGACTACGCGTGCTTCGCGTGGGCGCCGGACGACGCGCGGCTCGCGCGCTGGCTCGAGCTCTACCGCGCCGTCGCGCGGCGCAACGGCGGCGAGCCCGACGCCGGGCGCTACCTGAAGGCGTGGGCGCGCGCGGCCGGCTTCGCCGACGTGCGCGCGTCGAGCTCGACCTGGACCTGGGCCGAGGCGGAGACCTGCGCGTGGTGGGGCGAGCTGTGGGCCGACCGCACCGCGCTCTCGGGCTTCGGCGCGCAGGCCGTGGCGCATGGCCTCGCGACGCAGGGCGAGCTCGCCGCGATCGCCGACGCGTGGCGCGCCTGGGCGCGCCACCCCGACGCGTACTTCTCGGTGCCGCACGGCGAGGTGCTGGCGCGAGCTGCTATCGCGGTCTTGTGATCGCAGGACATTATTATAATAGCCGAGGGCGTGAGGCTGCCGAAACTCGCTCTATGACAAATGCTGCTGACTACTCTGCAAGCCGGTCAACAGACGAAGAAGTCTCGTCAACCATTCTACCGCGGTGAGCGGATGTAGAGGTCTCTATTTTTCTGCACCTCCGATTCGAATGACTCTTCAACCATGAGTGCTTCTTCTCGCCTCTTCGCAGCCTCATCAGCTCGGCCTAACTCCTCCAAGACCTCGGCGTAGTCCTTAAGCGCCGAAATTCGCCGGCCTGTGACGTGACTGCCAAGCATGGTCACGGCTTCTCGAAACTGAGCATCCGCTGCGACGAGATCCCCGCGGCGCCGGTGGAATCTGGCTAAGTCGAGATGTGGATCTGCGAGAATCGGGTTGTCGCCACGCACGAACTGCCTGTAGAGAGAAACATTCTCACTGAGCAGCGCAAAGGCCTGCTCGTACTTGGCTTGTCGCTCAAGAATCTTCGCTAGGGAAGTCCGCGTAGTGAGATAGGATAACTGGTTGGCCAGCAGGACCTGCTTCAGAGTCTCTTGTGCTTCTCGCGTGTAGGCCTCGGCTTCCGGGAGCCTATCTGACCCCTTCTCTAGATCGGCCAGCGATTGGAGCGTGGCTATGTACCTAGCATCTGAGCCCTGAAGCCTTGCCCTCGACAGCGCGTTCATCCAATGTGACCTGGCTTCATCAAGCTTCTGCTCCCTATATGCGGCGAGACCAGCATCGAACGCGCTCTTCCAATCGGTGTTCACCTGGGGATTAGGCTCCTCTGCAGACAAGGAATGCGTGAGGAGTACTAGAGTGACGAGTAGGAATTGTCTAGCAAGACATGTCATAGTTCTCTCGCGTTGCCATTCGACACCCCGGGGCCGCGAATCAGAACTTCTGTGACGCTCGAGCTTGAAAGGCCTGACACGGTCATCAACAACACGTTCCCTGGTTGGGATACACGAGGCGTGTTGATCGGTATCGACTTCGTGCCCTCGGGAGCGAGCTGAACACGCGCTCCGTGCCTCAATCATGCGGATCTATCGCCCCAGTTCATCGATCTCACCCGGCGCCGAGCCGGATGCCCTCGAAGGCCGGGATGCCGGGCGCGAGCGCGAAGTCGGTGCGCAGCGCGGCGACGGGCTCGCCGCGCTGCTCGATGTGGCGCTCCTGCACCGGGCCGAGGCGGCCCGACGCGACCGCGAGGTACGGCAGCTTCAGCGGGTCGATCCCCATCAGGCGGCAGCAGGTCGCGTCGACGGCCGGCAGGTTCGGGCCGATCGCGATCAGGTCGGCGCGCTTCGGCGTGCCGAGGATCGGGCCGTCGCCCTCCATGCCGACGATGCCGTCGACGATCGCGAGGTGCGGCCGCAGCGTCGCGGTGATGTCGAGGATCGAGCGGTCGATGCCGGCCCAGTGCAGCACGTTCTTCGGCCAGCCGTAGACGAGGCCCGGCATCACGCCGAAGAGGTTCTTCATCGACAGCGTCGCGCCGGCGTAGTGGTGCGTCTTGAGCTTCGGCATCGAGACGATCCAGTCGACCTCGCGCAGCGTGCGCGGAAACACGAGCGTGCGCAGCGGCTCGCCGCTGCCGGCGTTCGCGACCTCGTAGACCGCGTCGTGGTTCAGGTCGACGTACGGGATGCGCTCGGGCGCGAGCACCTCGCCGAGGCCCGACTCGTCGAGCACGAGCAGCGCGTCGCGGCGGTGGCCCTGGCCCTCGGCGACGACGACGCGCTCGGCGCCGAGGCGCAGGAAGGCCTCGGCGGCGCCGCGCACGACGAGCGGGTGCGTGTTGACGTGGCCGTGGCCCGAGAAGGGCTCGACGAGGTTCGGCTTCAGCAGCACGCGCCGGCCGCGCACCTGCTCTGCGCCGATCCCGAGCGCGGCGAGGCCCTCGCCGATCAGCCGGCCGAGGTCGGCCTCGTAGCGCGTCGCGCGCGCCACCCACACCGGCGCGCGCCAGCCGCGCTCGGTGCGCGTCCACCAGAAGGTGCCGGCCGCGGCGCCGGCGAGGCCGAGCGCGCTGCCGGCGAGGAAGGTGCGGCGGTCGACGCCGCGGCGCTCGGGCGTGGGCGGGGTCGGATCAGGCACGGCGCGCCACCCGAGACGCTGCATCGGCGAACGAGGTCTTCGGCAGGAGCCCCTCGCGCGCGCGGTCGGCGAGCGCGAGCAGCGCGAGGTGCACGGTGTCGAAGGGGCCGAGCCGCTCCTCGCGCGCGAGCGTCTCGGCGAGCCACCCGTCGGCCGCGGCGGGCCGCTCGCCCCAGGCCGCGAGGCCGAGCACGCCCCAGCCGACGGTGAAGGGCGTGCGCACGCGCCCGAGCTCGTGCGCGAGGTACGCGAGGCTCGGCGCGACGCGCTCGCGCGCGACGCGGCCGGCCAGCGCGTGCAGCGCGACGCCGGTGCTCTCGGGCAGCGGCCGCAGCTCGCTGCCGAAGACGGTCGTGTTGCCGTAGTTCCAGCCGCCGACCGGGAGCATCCGGTCGAGCAGCAGCGCCGTGGCCTCGCGCACGCGCGCCTCGCCGCCGCGCCCGACGGCGTCGAGCGCGAGCACCGCGAGCGCCGTCGGCTCGATCCACGAGTGCGTGCCGAGGATCCACGGCCAGCCGCGCAGCGACGTGTCGTGGCCGGTCGGCGAGTCGGGCGACACCGGCCAGTGCTGGCCGGTCGTCGCGAGCAGGAACGCGACCGCGCGCTCGAGCGGCTCGTCGTGCTCGGGCGCGCCGCGCCACGCGAGCACCGCGAGCGGCGTCGGCCACGCAGCCTCGGCATGGTCGGGCCGCACCGGCACGCGGCCGTCGGCCCGCTGCTCGCGCGCGAGCCGCGAGCGGCCCCTCGCGATCGCCTCGGCCGCGGCGGGGCGCTCCTCGAGCGCGAGCACCGCCCACGCGGTGGCGTCGGGGCGATACTCGCCTTCCGGGAGGCCCGAGAATCCGCCGTCGTCGCGCGCGCGCGCCAGCAGCTCGCGCTCGCAGCGCGCTCCCAGCGGCTCGCGTTCCTCCGCCATGCCGCCAGTCTAGGCCAGCCCGTGCCGGCTACTAGCGTGACCCACGATTCGGCTGCGCATTCGAGACCTCGCCGCAGCGGAGGCCACTGTTCGCTGGATGCTCGGCATTCGCCGAGCATCCGCGGTGTCGCGCCCCCGCGGCCCTTCGCGCCGCGTGACGCGAGAGCGACTCCGCTCGGCTTCGCCTCGCTCCGCGCGCGGCTCCGCCGCGCGTGACCGAAACGGGTCGCAGCGCCCCGACGATCTCGAGGCGCGACGCCGAGCGCGCCGGCAGGAAGCCGCCGATCGCGCCGATCGCAAGCGCCATCGCGAGGCCGCGCCCGACGTGGGCCGGTCCGACGTCGAGCTCGAACGCGATGCTCACGACCGTCAGCGCGATGCCGTCCCACGCGAGCGCGAGCGCGACGCCGAGTGCGCCGCCGGCCGCGGCGACGAGGCCGCTCTCGAGCAGCAACGCCGCGCCGACGCGCCAGCGCCCGAAGCCGAGCGCGCGCAGCGTGCCCATCTCGCGGATGCGCTGGCTCATCGTCGCGTACATCGTGTTCGCGCCGGCGACGATCGCGCCGAGCCCCATCAGCGCGCCGATCAGGTTGCCGAGGTAGACGAACGCGAGCGACGCGCGCTGGAGCCGCTCGTAGTACTCGGGCTCGGTCTTCGCCGAGACGCTCACCCGGCGCGACGTCTCGAGCCGCTCGACGAGCGCACGCGCCGCCTCGGGGCTCTCCGCGCGCAGCACGACGGCCGACGCCTGGCGCTCGCCGCTCTCGCTGCGCAGGTCTTCGAGCGCCACCCACACCTCGCTCTCGAAGAACTGGCCGCGCGCGCCGATCACGCCGACGACGCGGTGCGGGCGCCCGCGGATCGCGAGCTCGCTGCCGACGCCGACCGGGCCGAGGCTCTCGGGCACGAGGCGCCCGATCAGCACCTCGCCGGGTGCGGCCGGGAGCCGGCCCTGGAGCAGCCGAACGCCGGGGTGCACGCGGAACGCGTCCGGCGTCACGCCACGCAGGCTCGTGTAGCGGTACGAGGCCGGGTCGTCGGGCGGGGCGCCGGCCACCGGGATGCGCCGCATCCCGAGCAGCTCGACGCTCGCGAGCGGCGCGCCCGACGCGTCGCGGACGACGCCCGGCGCATAGCGCACGCCCTGCACCGTCGGCGTGTCGAGGCGCGAGCTCTCGGCGCTGCCGGTGCCCTTCGACAGCACGACGACGTTCGACGGGTCGCCGGTCGCGGTCGCGACGCCGGCGAGCGAGCTCGCGGTTGCGCCCATCACGACGTAGACCATCACCGAGATCGCGACGCCGACGAGCGTCACCGCACTCGCGCCCTTGCGCGCGAGCGC
>CAZQYK010000383.1:0-3441 GCA_964597285.1 uncultured Spirochaetales bacterium | reverse complement strand
GCGGCAGTACGCGCGCGAAGTACCAGTAGCGCTCGAGCACCAGCGCCCACAGCACGACGCCGGTCACGAAGATCCAGAACACGAAGGGGCCTCCGCCGGCGATCAGGTCGCTCACCGCCAGGTAGGGCACGAACAGGAGCTCCACGAGCTTCTCAAGCACGGGGGCCTCCGTGCACCGCCGTCTGGCCGATCCTGCGCTCGATGTGCTCGGCGAGCAGCCCGTTGCTCTGCTCGTCGAGGATCTGCACGATCGCGCGCGAGAGCGTCGAGAGACCTGCGTTCGCGAAGAGCAGCGGGATCGCGATCCCGAGCCCGAGCACCGTCGCGATCATCGCCTGGCCGATGCCGGCCGCCATCAGCTTCGGGTCGCTCGAGCCCGACTCGGTGATGCTCTGGAAGGTGATGATCATGCCGATCACGGTGCCGATCAGGCCGAGCAGCGGCCCGGCGGCGACCGCGAGACGCAGGAAGGCCTGGAAGCGCTCGAGCAGCGGAACCTCGCGCAGCACGGCCTCGGAGATGCGCAGCTCCACCACCTCGACGTCGTCCTCGATCCGGGCCGGATCGCCGCGGAAGGTCGACAGCACGCGGCCGAGCGGGTTGTCGCGCAGCGGCGTGTCGAGACGTTCGAGCTGCCGGCTCACGCGGCGCCGCACCAGCGCCAGGTAGCCGAGCTGGTAGACCGCGCACACCGCGCCGATCGCGCCGACGGCGAGGATCACGTAGCCGACCGCCTCGCCCTTCTCGATGCGCTCCCAGACGTCGGGGCGCGCGACGTAGAGCGAGAGCAGCGCGCCGCGCGACGGATCGACCACCGCCTCGACGACACCCGACTTCGCCTCGCTCAGCGCGCGCGCACGCGCACGCAGCTCCTGCGCAGGCTGTCGCGGCAGCACCGAGAACTTGCCGATCACCGGATTGAAGGAGAGATAGCGGTCGCCGCTCATCGCGATGAAGCCGCCGACGCGCACGACCTCGGCGCGCTCGCTGCCGCCGTCGGCGGTGACGACCTCGGTCTCGAAGCGCGCCACGCGGCCGGTCTCGGCGATCTCGCGCAGCAGCTCGAACGAGAGGTCCTCGAACTCGGTGATCGTCGGCAGCGCCTTCGCCTTCGCGAGCCGCGTGAAGAAGGCGTCGCGGCCCGGGAACTGCCCGCTGATCAGCGAGTTGTAGATCGCCGCCCCGGCGTCGCCGGCGACCTGGCGCGTCACACCGAAGAGCTCCCCGAGGTTTCCCTCGCGCGCCTTCAGGCGCGTCTCGAGCTCGGCGAGCTGGGCCTCGTTCGCGTCGAAGCCCGCCGACAGCTGCTGGCTGCGCGCCGACGCGGCGTCCCACGCGGCCTGTGCCTCGTCGACGAGCTGCTGCTGGCGGTCGCGCTGGGCGAGGAAGGCCTGCTCGCGCGCGGCGCTCTCGGCCGCCTCGGCCTCGCGCGCGCGGCGCGTCTCGGCGAGCAGGTCGTCGAGGGTCTCGGCCGGCGCCGCCGGCGGCAGCGCGAGCAGCGCGAGCAGTGCGACGGAGCGGTGGACTCTCATGATGCGGACTCCCGGGGTGCGGGCACCGGAGCGAGCAGCAGCTCGGGCGCTCCCTGTTTGAGGGCGACGGCGAAGCCTTCCTTGACGGCCTGTCGGTAGTGGTCGTCGACGACCCACGCCTTCGCGCCGGCGTCCCAGTAGCCGGTCTCCTCGCCGTCGAGCGTCTGGTAGAGCAGCGCGATCCGCCCGATGCGGAGGAACTGCACCGTGCGCGCCTCGCCTGCGGCCGCGAGCTCGCCCTGGTAGGCCTCGAGCGTGCGGCCGTAGTCGAGCTCGATCTGGTAGGCCTCGATGAGGCGCCGGTACTTCTCGGAGATCGTGACGTCGGCGCGCTTCAGTGCGTCCTTCAGGCCCGTGACGCGCTTCGCGCGTTCCTCGAGCAGGAAGGGCACGTCGAGCGCGACGAAGCGGTCGAGCTTGTCGACCAGGTCCTCGAGCATCGGCAGCACGTCGCGAGCGGTGTGCTCGACCTGCTGGAGCTGCTGCTCGACGAACGCGATCTCCTCGCGCTGTGACGCCACCTGCACCGCGAGCTGGTCGCTGTAGGTGTTCATGCTCTCGGTCTCGCTCGTGAGCTGCTTGTAGCGGCGCAGCAGCTCGTGGGTCTCGTCGTCGATCTCCTCGACCCGCCGCTGCGAGGCCGCCGCGTGGCGGTCGCTCGCGAGCTGCTCGTCGACGACCCGCTCCAGCGCGACCGGCACCTCCCCCTCGGCGAGCGCCGACGCCGCGATCCCGGCGCACGCGGCGCCGCACATCGCGGCCGCGAGCTTGCGTGCTTCCCGTCTCATCCGTGTCTCTCCTTCGTACCGTCGATGTGTTGGAGCCAGGCATCGGCCGACGCGCGCACCTTCTCGGCCCGGCGCGCACGCGCGAACCAGCCCCGCGCGTCGCCGACGCGGTCGGCGTTGTAGAAGGTGATGCCGAGCAGCAGCTCGACGCGGGCCGGATCGTCGACGCCGCCCTTCGCGATCGCGGCGAGCAGCGCCTCGGCAGCCGGCTCCCAGCGCTCGCGCAGCATCCGCACCTGGCCGAGGCGCACGTACAGGTCGCCCTCGGCCGACAGCTCCGCGGCGCGCGTGAGCGCGGGCTCGGCCTTCTCGGCTTCGCGCGCGAGGATCCAGCCGTTCGCGAGCAGCTCGTAGCTCGCGGCGTCGACCGGGAGCTGCTTCCGAGCGAGCGCCTCCTCGACGATCCTCGCCGTGCGCAGCGGCATGTCCTGTGCCTGCGAGAGCTGCGCGAGGCGGCGCAGGTCGCGCTCCTCGACGACGAAGCCGAGCCGGTGGGCGAGCTCGAGCACCGCGAGCGCGCGCGGGACGTCCTCCTGAACGCCGTAGAGCGTCGAGAGCTGGAGCCAGTACGACTTGCCGACGCCCGGATAGCGCGTCAGCAGGTCGAGCAGCACCGGCGTCGCGCCGGCGTAGTCCTCGCGGGTCAAGTGGATCGCGAGCAGCAGCTGGAGCCAGCCCTGCTGCGGCGCGTCGGAGAGCGCCACCGCCTTGCTCGCGGCGACGAGCGCCTGGTCGAGCTGCTTCAGCTGGTAGTGCGCGAGGGCCAGCTGCACGTACGCGGCGGAGCCCGGCTCCGGCGCGTCGGCGAACCACTGCTCGAGCGTCTCGACGGCCTCGGCCCACTTCTCCTGCGAGTTCTGGATCTGCGCGATCTGGAAGAGCACGTCGGAGCGGTCGGAGCGCGACAGGCTGTTCTCGGCCAGCGCCCGGCGCAGCTGAACGACCGCGCGGTCGAGATCCTGCCGGCCGTAGGCGATGTACGCAGCGATGCGCGCGGCGAGCGCGCGCTCGTAGGGGTTCGCGCGCCGCGGGTTGATCTTCGCGAGCACGCGCTGCGCCTCGTCGTAGCGCTGCGCGAGCAGGTGCTCGCGCGCCTTCACGAGGATGCGGCCGGTGCGCTG
>CAZQYK010000382.1:0-6786 GCA_964597285.1 uncultured Spirochaetales bacterium | reverse complement strand
CTTCGCGACTTCGGGCTCGAGCGAGCGCGGCACCTTGCCGCCCGCCTTCTCGTACTCCGCACACACCGCGGTGGAGATCGTGAAGCCCGGCGGCACCGGCAGCGCGAGCCGCGTCATCTCGGCGAGGTTCGCGCCCTTGCCGCCGAGCAGCTCGCGCTGCGCGGCGCGGCCGTCGGCGCGGCCGTCGCCGAAGAAGAACACGCTGCGCGCGCGGGCCTTGCGAGCCGGCTCGCGCCGCCGCGCGCCGCCGCGCGCGGCCTTCGGGCGCGTCGCGCGGCGCGCGCTCACGCGGGCCGGTCCAGGCGCTCCGCCAGGTAGCGGCCGATGCCGTCGAGCGCGACGCGCTCCTGGGCCATCGAGTCGCGCTCTCGCACCGTCGCCTTGCCGTCGGCGGCGGTGTCGAAGTCGATCGTCACGCAGAAGGGCGTCCCCGCCTCGTCCTGGCGCCGGTAGCGGCGGCCGATGTTCCCGGCGTCGTCGTAGAAGACGTTGAAGCGGCGCCGCAGCTCGCGCTCGAGCGCGTGGGCCGGCTCGTCGAGCTTCTTCGACAGCGGCAGCACCGCGACCTCGAGCGGCGCGAGCGCCGCCGGGAAGCGCATCACGACCCGGCTGTCGCCGTCGGCGAGCTTCTCCTCGCACCACGCGTTCGCGAGCAGCGCGAGCACGGTGCGGTCGACGCCGATCGAGGTCTCGATCACCATCGGCAGGTAGTGCTCCTTGGTGTCGGGGTCGGTGATGCCGAGATCCTTGCCCGAGAACTCGCTGTGGCGCGACAGGTCCCAGTCGCCTCGGTCGTGGATCCCCTCGATCTCCTGCCAGCCGAAGGGGAAGCGGTACTCGACGTCGACGGCCGCGCGCGCGTAGTGCGCCAGCTCGTGGGTCTCGTGCGCGCGCGTGCGCAGGTGCGCGTCGTCGAAGCCGAGCTCGCGGTGGAAGGCGAGCCGCTCGGCGAGCCAGTGCTCGAACCACTTCTCGCGCTCGCTCGGGTGGCAGAAGAACTCGAGCTCGGCCTGCTCGAACTCGCGCGAGCGGAACGTGAAGTTGCGCGGGTTGATCTCGTTGCGGAAAGCCTTGCCGATCTGCGCGATGCCGAAGGGGATCTTCTGCCGCGCGGCCTCGCGCACGCGCTTGAAGTCGTTGAAGATCGGCTGGCAGGTCTCGGGGCGCAGGTACGCGACCGCGGCGCCCTCGCTCGACGCGCCGATCCGCGTCTCGAGCATCAGGTTGAAGCTGCGCGGCTCGGTGAAGTCGTGCTCGGAGGTCCCGTGCCGGGCGCTGCACGGCTCGATGCCGTCGAGCTGATCGGCGCGGAAGCGCTTCTTGCAGGCGCGGCAGTCGACCATCGGGTCGCTGAAGTGCTCGACGTGGCCCGACGCCTCCCAGGTGCGCGGGTGCGAGATGATCGCGCTGTCGATGCCTTCGACGTCGGGGCGCTCGCGCACGACCCGCTGCCACCACAGCGTCTTCAGCCGCTGCTTCAGCTCCGCGCCGAGCGGGCCGTAGTCCCAGAAGCCGTTGATGCCCCCGTAGATCTCGCTCGACGGGAACACGAAACCGCGCCGCGCGCACAGCGACACGAGATCTTCCATCTTCTCGAGGGAGCGGCGCTGCGCGGGTGCCGGCTCGGACATGGCTCCTTCCGGGGCTCTCGAAGGCCGCGCATTATACGGGGCGGACCGGGGCTTCGCCGGCTGCGCCCAGCATCCGCTCGAGGAAGCGCTGGCTGTGCAGCTCGACGCCGACGTGGAAGCGCTGGAAGCGCCCGACCACGCGGCGCGCCTCGTCGAGCATGGCCGGCGAGAGCACGAGGCGGTCGAGGCTGCTCACGTCGAGCGCGAGCGCGCGGTCGAGCGCGCGCAGCGTACCGAGGTGCACCGGCAGCAGGCCTTCCCGGTGCGCGGCGCACGCAGCGCAGACCGGCCCCCCGTCGGCGACGTGGAAGCCGACGGTCGGGCCGCCGCCGGGCTCGCGCCCGCAGCCGACGCAGCGCCGCAGCTCGGGGCGCAGCCCGAGCGCGTCGAGCGCGCGAAGCTCGAGGATCGTGCGCAGCGCGGCGTCTGGGCGCTGGCCGGCCACCGCGTCGAGCGCGTCGAGCGCGAAGCGGAACAGGCGCCGCATGTCGCGCGCGGCGCCGTCCTCGGGCGCGAGGCGGTCGAGCAGCTCGAGCAGATAGCAGCCGAGCGCGAAGCGCCGCGCATCGGCGCGCAGCGGCGCCCAGTGGCGCACGAGCCGCGCCTGCTCGAGGCGCGACATCGCGCCGCTGCGGCGCCGCTGGATCTGCACGCGCAGGTGGTTGAACAGGTCGAGCGTGCCGCCGAAGCGCTTCGCGCTGCGGCGCGCGCCCTGCGCGATCGCGGTGACGCGGCCGTGCTCGGGCACCAGCAGGTGCAGGATCCGGTCCGACTCGCCGAAGTCGACCGATCGCAGCACCAGCGCGTCGGTCCGCTCGCTGCGCGGCGCCGGCAACTCAGGGCTCCGGGTCGTCGGCGGCGGAATGCGCGTCGGCGTCGGCGTCGGCGGGCGCCTCGGTCGGGGGCGGCGCGTGGCGCGGCGGCTCTTCCGCGAGCTCGCGCACCGCGTCGCGGCGGTAGACGCGCTGCTGGCCGGAGTCGGGCGCGGGCTCGCGGATCCAGCGCACCGTCGCGCGCAGCGCCCAGCCGAGCGCGAGCAGCAGCGCGACCGCGAGCACGGCCGACAGCGCGGCGATCCGCATCCGCCGCCGCCAGAGCCACTCTTCGTCGGAGGCCACCGGCTCGCCGACCAGGCGCATCACCGCCTCGCGCGGATCGAGGCCGAGCGCCTCGGCGACGGTGCGCACGAAGCCGCGCACGAAGCCGTCGAGCTGCCCGTCGAACGCGCCGGCCTCGAGCCGCTCGAGGTTGCGGCGCGGGATCCGGGTGCGTTCGGCCAGCTCGTCGAGCGAGATGCCGCGCAGCTTGCGCTGTGCGGCCAGGTAGCGGCCGATCGAGAGCCGCTCGTCGGCGCGCTCGGCGTCGGCCGCGGCGCTGCGCCCGGTCTCGTCCACGGCGGCGAGGGTACAGCGACCGCGTCGGCGCAGCCCGCTCGGCGCGCGCCTAGGGGTGAAGCTTCTTCAGGTACTCCTGCGAGCGCTTCGCCCAGCGGCTGCTCGGGTCGCGCGCGACCGACGCCGTCAGGTGTCCGAGCGCGTCGCCGCGGCGGCCCATCTCCACGTAGATCTCGGCGAGCCGGTAGTTCACCTCCGACTCGACGCCGGGGCCGGGGCCCGCCTCGAGCACCTGGCGGTAGAGCCGGAGCGCCTCGGTGCGCCGCCCGGTCTCCTTCTCGACGCCGGCCAGCGTCAGGATCGCCGGCCAGTAGCTCTCGCGGTAGTCGAGCACGAGCGCGAGCGTGTCGCGGGCGTCGTCGGCCCGGCCGAGCATGAGCTCGGCCGACGCGCGGTTGGTGAGCGCGACCCACGGATAGGGATAGGTCGGGTCGTCGATCAGCCGGTCGCACTCGGCGATCGCCTCATCGTAGCGCGCGGTCTTGATCAGCAGCGCCGACAGCGACTGGCGCGCGTCCTGGTGGTCGGGATAGAGATCGAGCGCGCGGCGCAGGTGCGTCTCGGCCTGGTCGACCTTGCCCTGCGCGAGATAGGCGCCCCCGAGTGCGTACTGGGTGCGCGCGTCGCCGGGGTCGAGGCGCTGCGCCATCAGGAACTCGCGCAGCGCGAGCGCCGGGCGCCCGTTCGCGAGGTGGTCGGCGCCGACCTCGACGTGCGACGCCGCCTTGCGCGACGCGTCGGCGCGCTCCGCCTGGCTGGTGGTCGCGCAGCCGGCGCCGCCGGCGAGCAGCCACGCCGCCACGAGCGCCCCCGTGCCGATCCGCATGCCCCTCATCGCCCCTCCTTCGCGCCGCGTCAGCGGCTGCTGAGCTCCGCGCCGGGTGGCGCGGCGCACTCCGGCGCCGGCAGCGCCCAGCGGAACTTGCTGAGGAACGCCGCCGGGTCGACCGCGTTCTCGGCTGCGTCCGCGAGCGGAAAGATCTCTGCCAGCCACGCCGGCCAGCCGTCGCGCGCCGCACCGCCGGCGAGCGGGTGCTCGTCGTCGAACAGGAACCCGAGCCCCTCGGCGTGCGCGAACGCGGTCGCCGCGGCGAGCTCCGGATCCCGCCCCGCCGGCGCGTCGGCGTGGAAGAACGCGACGCCGCGCGCACGGGTCGAGCGGATCACGAGCGTCGCCCCGCCGGCCTCGTGCTGCGCGATCGCAGCCGCCGCCGGGCCGATCGGCAGGCCGTCGAGCGTCACCACGGGATGGTTCAGCGCGACGTACATCGCGTGGACGGCCTCGGGCGAGGTCTCGAGCGGTGCTTCCGCCGGGACGATCATGGCCGCTCTTATCGGGCCCCGGGCCGACCGACTTGAACCACGAGAGCGCGCAGCCACCCCGGGGAACCCCAGGAAAGCCGGGCCTTTCGCCGGGTCGGGCGCCCGATACACTCCGTTCGACCCCAGCGGAGCGCGCCGATTGCAACGGACGAAGCGAGGGCGATGAGCAAGCCCACCGAGCAGATAGAGCGCGTCGCGATCCGCTTCTGTGGCGACTCCGGCGACGGGATCCAGCTCACCGGCACGAAGTTCACCGAGTCGACGGCCCTCGCCGGCAACGACCTCGCGACCCTGCCGGACTTCCCGGCCGAGATCCGCGCGCCGGCCGGCACGCTCGCCGGCGTGTCCGGCTTCCAGATCCACTTCTCCGCCGACGACGTGCGCACGCCGGCCGACCAGCCCGACGTGCTCGTCGCGTTCAACCCGGCCGCGCTGCGCGCGAACGTCGAGGACGTGCGCCCGCAGGGCACCGTGATCATCAACAGCGACGCGTTCAACGCGAAGGCGCTGCAGCGCGCCGGCTACGAGAGCGACCCTCTGCCGGCGATCCGCGAGCGCTTCCAGCTCGTCGAGATCCCGATTACGTCGCTCAACCGCGAGGCGATCAAGGACCTCGGCATCGGCGCGCGGGACGGCGATCGCTCGAAGAACTTCTTCGCGCTCGGCCTGATGTACTGGCTCTACAACCGCCCGATCGAGTCGACGCTGCGCTGGCTCGAGTCGCGCTTCCGCGGCAACGTGCTCGAGGCCAACCGTCGCGTGCTGCTCGCCGGCCACGCCTTCGGCGAGACGACGGAGCTCTTCCCGCGCTCGTACGTGATCCCGCGCGCGAAGATCGAGCCCGGCACGTATCGCAACGTCACCGGCAACACGGCGCTCGCGTGGGGCATCGTCGCGGCCGGCGTGCAGATGGAGCGGCCGATCTTCCTCGGCGCGTATCCGATCACGCCGGCCAGCGACGTGCTGCACGAGGTGGCGCGCTACCGCCACTTCGGCGTCAAGACCTTCCAGGCCGAGGACGAGATCGCGGCGATCAGCGCCGCGATCGGCGCGTCGTTCGCCGGACACCTCGCGGTGACGACGACGAGCGGCCCCGGCATGGTGTTGAAGCAGGAGGCGCTCGGCCTCGCGGGGATGACCGAGCTGCCGCTGGTCGTCGTCGACATCCAGCGCTCGGGGCCGTCGACCGGGATGCCGACGAAGATCGAGCAGGCCGACCTGCTGCTCGCGCTCTACGGCCGCAACAGCGACAGCCCGGTGCCGGTGCTCGCGGCCTCGAGCCCCGGCGACTGCTTCTCCACGATGCTCGAGGCGTTCCGGATCGCTGTCACCTACATGACGCCGGTCGTCGTGCTGTCGGACTCGTACCTCGCGAACAGCGCCGAGCCGTGGCCGATCCCGTCGCTCGACTCGCTGCGCCGGCACGCGGTCGTCTACCGCCGCGACCCCGAGGGCTTCCAGCCCTACTTGCGCGATCCCGACACGCTCGCGCGCCCCTGGGCGATCCCGGGCACGCCCGGGCTCGAGCACCGGATCGGCGGGCTCTCGAAGCAGGAGGTCACCGGCAACGTCTCGTACGACCCGGCGAACAACGAGCGGATGCTCGAGCTGCGCGCCGAGAAGGTCGCACGCATCGCGAACGAGCTGCCTCCGGTCGAGCTCGCCGGCGGCGACCGCGGCGACCTGCTCGTCGTCGGCTGGGGCGGCACGCAGGGCGCGATCGCCGCGGCGGTCGAGCGGGCCCGCAACGACGGCGTCGCGGTGTCGGCGCTGCACCTGCGGCACCTGAACCCCTTCCCGCCGAACCTCGGCGAGGTGCTCGGGCGCTTCGAGCGCGTGCTCGTGCCCGAGCTGAACGCGGGCCAGCTCGCGATGCTGCTGCGCGCGCGCTTCCTCGTGGACGCGCGCTCGCTGTGCAAGCAGCGCGGGCAGCCCTTCAAGGTGCAGGAGATCCGCGACCGGATCGACGCGATCCTACGTGAGGACTGAACCGATGGCCGAAGCGGCGACGACGCTCTCTCCGAAGGACTTCCAGTCGAGCCAGGACGTGCGCTGGTGCCCCGGCTGCGGCGACTACTCGATCCTCGCGAACGTGCAGCGCGTGATGCCGGAGCTCGGCGTGCCGCGCGAGAACTTCGTGTTCGTGTCCGGGATCGGCTGCTCGAGCCGCTTCCCGTACTACATGAACACCTACGGCATGCACACGATCCACGGCCGCGCGCCGGCCTTCGCGACCGGCATCAAGGCCGCGCGGCCGGAGCTCTCGGTCTGGGTCGTCACGGGCGACGGCGACGGCCTCTCGATCGGCGGCAATCACCTGCTGCACACCATCCGCCGCAACGTGGACGTCAAGATCCTGCTCTTCAACAACCGCGTGTACGGGCTCACCAAGGGCCAGTACTCGCCGACCTCGCGGATCGGCATGAAGACCAAGTCCA
>CAZQYK010000381.1:0-2919 GCA_964597285.1 uncultured Spirochaetales bacterium | reverse complement strand
CAGGCTCGCCGCGGCCGCCGCGCTGCGCCCGAGCGCCGCGTACAGCCGCCGCCGCGGCGCCGCCTCGGAGCCGGCCGCGCGCGCGACCGGGCCCCACCAGCCCGGCGGCGAGACGCGCCCGAAGAAGCGCCGCAGCACCTCCGGGTCCTCGGGTCCGGTCGCGAGCGACACGCCGACGCAGAGCAGCGTCGACGCCGCCGCGACGCCGACGATCCGCAGCGCCTCGCCGTCGACGGCGAGGATCGCGAGCGGCGCCAACGCGAACGACGCCGCGAGGCTCGCCAGCTCGCCGCCGGCGCTGATCCGCCACCACAGCCAGCGCAGGATCATCGGCGGGCCCAGGCCCGCGCCGAGCACCAGGCTCGCCTTCCACGCCGACTGCACCGAGTCGAGCCGGGTCATCAGCGCGAGCGCCAGCGCGAGCAGCGCCGCGTTCGCGCCGCGCGCCACCCAGACGAGCGTCCGCGGCGACGGCTCGCGGCCGCGCGCACGCGTCGCGAGCCGCCGGAACAGGTCGTTGGCCCAGTACGACGCGCCCCAGTTGAGGTGGCTGTCCACGGTCGATGCGAGCGCGGCGAGCATCGCGGTGAGCATCAGGCCCAGCAGGCCGGGAGGCAACAGCTCGGGCATCGCGCGCACGAAGCTGCGCTCGCGCTCGAGCACCCGCGCCTCGCCGTCGAGCCCGGGCTCCCACGGCACGATCAGCATCAGCGCGAGCGCCAGCGGGACCCACAGCAGGCTGCGCAGCACGATCTGGAGGAACGCGAACACGACGGCCGCGCGACGCGCGTCCGCGTCGCTGCGGCAGGCCATCGCGCGCTGCGCGAGGTAGCCGGTGCCGTCCGCGTTGCGCTGCAGCAGCCACTGGAGCGCGAACAGGCCGACGAGGCTCCAGGCGGCCGGGTCGCCCGCGCCGGGTCCGAGCGCGACGATCTCGCGCGCCGACGGCGCGCCGCCGCCGCCCGGGAAGCGCGCCGCGAGCGCGCCGACGAGGTCGGTCCCGACGGCTCCGAGCGCGAGCGCGGTGAAGCCGGCCGTCGCCGCGAGCATCACCGCGAGCTGCGCGACGTCGGTCGCGACGACGCTGCGCAGCCCGCCCGCGGTCGAGTACGCGAGCGTGACGGCGCAGACGAGCGCGATCGACACGAGGTTGTCCGCGGAGACCACCCAGAGTTCGGGCCCCGACGCCACGCTGCGCGTCAACGGAACGCCGACCGCCTCGACGGCGGCCCGCACCGGCTCGAAGAGCGCGGCCGGCAGCCACGCGTGCCAGTGCAGGAACTCCTCGGCGAAGAGCGTGCTCGCGAAGAGCACCATCGCGAGCACGACGCAGTTGAAGAGCGTGCCGTAGAGCAGCGCGCGCGCGACGCGCAGCCACGCGGCGCCGCGGCCGCCGTAGCGCACCTCGCTGAGCTCGGCGTCGGTGAGCACGCGCGCGCGGCGCCAGCACGGCGCGAACAGGAAGCCGAGCAGCAGGAACGCGAGGCCGTAGCTCCAGAGCTGCCAGAGCGGGAACAGGCCGCGCGTCGCGACGATCCCTGCGACGATCAGCGGCGTGTCGGCGGCGAACTGCGTCGCCGCCATGCTCGCGCCGGCGCGCCAGCCGTCGAGCGTGCGTCCGGCGAGGAAGTAGTCCTCGAGGCCGCGCGACGCCGCGCGGCGGTGCCGGAGGCCGGACCCGAGCGCGTACACGACGAAGAGCGCGACGATCGCGACATCGAGGGCGCTCATTGCGCGGCCAGCATAGCGATCGCGCCGCGCGCATCGGTCGGGTAAGCTGCGAAGCGCGCCAGGAGCGAAGTGTGACCCCCGAAGCTCCGCCCGCCGACCCGACCGACACTTCGGTCTCCGAATCGGTCCTCGCAGCGATTCCGGTGCGCCGGCCGGACCTCGAGCTCTCGCGCGAGATTCCGCGCCACTGGAACGGCGGCGACGCGTTCGCGAGCCACTTCTTCGACGCGCTCTCGTCGACCTTCCCCGACGGCGAGGCCTTCTTCGTGCGCTCGGTGCAGCGCTACCGCGACCGCATCGACGACCCCGCGCTGCGCCGCGCGATGCAGGCCTTCGCCGGCCAGGAGGCGCAGCACCGCCGCCAGCATGCACAGCACGTCGAGCTGCTGCTCGCGCAGGGCTACCGCGGAATCGAGACGCGCAACCGCTGGGTGCGCCGCGGCCTCGAGCTCTCGGCGCGCGTCGCACCGCTTGCGTCGCTCGCGACGACGGCCGCGCTCGAGCACCTGACGGCGATCCTCGCGCGCCGGCTGCTCTCGGAGCCCGAGCGCTGGTGCGCGCGGATGGACCCGCGCATGGCGCGGCTGTGGCTGTGGCACGCGCTCGAGGAGTCGGAGCACAAGGCGGTGGCCTTCGAGGTGCTGCGGCGCGTCGCGCCCGGCCGGCTGCGGCGGGCGCTGTGCCAGGCGCTCAACAGCGCGGCGCTCGTCGTCGAGACCCTCGACCGCACGCTCTACATGCTGTGGAAGGACGGCCTGCTGTTCCGCCGCGAGACGTGGCGCAGCGGCTGGCGCTTCCTGTTCGGGCGCGGCGAGGGCGCCGGCTTCCTGCGCGGCCTCGGCGCCGACTACGCGCAGTGGTACCGACGCGACTTCCACCCCGACGACGTCGACGACGCGCCGCTGATCGAGCGCGGCCGCGCGCGGCTGGCCGCCTGATCGAGCTCCTCCCGCCGGGCGATCAGCGCGCCGACTCGAGCGCGCGGCGCGCGAGGTCGGCGACGTGCTTGTCGGAGTCGCGCGTCGCGTCGGTCAGCGCCTCGCGGAAGTACACCGGATCGAGCCGCGCCATCGCCTCGACGGCGTAGAAGCGCTCGAGCGCCTCGCCGGATCGCTGCGCCGCGACGAGCTCGCGCGCGATGTAGAGCCGCTTCTGGTCGGCCTTCGCGGCCCGGAAGGCCTTCGCGAG
>CAZQYK010000380.1:0-3274 GCA_964597285.1 uncultured Spirochaetales bacterium | reverse complement strand
GCGCGCGCGCTCGCCGGCGGCCGGCTCCCGGTCGCGCGCGACTTCGCGCGCTGCACGCGCCGCAGCCGCGCCGAGCTCGGGGTGGTCGCGCGCGTCCGCCGCGCGGGGGACGCCCCGGCCTTCCGCGAGGTCTTCATCCGGCCCGAGACCGGGCGGCCCGGCGTCGCGCGGCTGCGACGCGAGATCGGCGCGGTGCTGGCCGGGCTCGTGACGCCGGCGTGGCGCGTGCGGCCGGTCGTCGCGCTGCTGCTCTGGATCGCGCGCCGCCGCCGCGCGGCGCCGGTGGCCGTCGAGCCAGCCCGGACGTGACCTTCCGGCCCTGCGCCTTGATCCCCACCTACGACAACCCGGCGACGCTGCGCGCGGTGGTCGAGGTCGTGCGCCGCCACCTGCCCGACGTGATCGTCGTCGACGACGGCAGCGGCGACGCCGGCCGGCGCGTCGCCGACGCCATCGCGCGCGACGGGCTCGCGCGCGTCGAGCGGCGCGAGCGCAACGGCGGCAAGGGCGCCGCTGTGAAGACCGGCTTCGCGCGCGCGCAGGCGCTCGGCTTCAGCCACGCGCTCCAGATCGACGCCGACGGCCAGCACGACGTGGACGACGTGCCGCGCTTCGTCGACGCGGCCCGCGCGCGCCCCGACGCGCTCGTTCTCGGCCGCCCGGTCTTCGACGCGAGCCAGCCGCGGCTGCGCGCGTTCGCGCGCGGGATCAGCACCTTCTGGGTGAGCCTCGAGACCGGCGGCCGCGCGATTGCCGACCCGCAGTGCGGCTTTCGCGTCTACCCGCTCGCCGCCGCGCTCGCGGCCCGCGCGCGCGGCGACCACATGGAGTTCGACCAGGAGCTGCCGGTGCGAATGGTGTGGGCCGGCGTGCCGGTGATCAACCTGCCGACGCGCGTGCGCTACCTGGCGCCGGCCGAGGGCGGCGTGTCGCACTTCGACCTGTGGCGCGACAACGGGCGCATCGCGCGGCTCCACGCGCGGCTGGTCGGCGAGGCGGCGCTGCGCGCGCTCGGCCGGCGGGGTCCGCCCCGCGGGCCGCTGCGATAGACTTCCGCTCCGTGTCCCGGCCCGATTCACCCACGCCGAGCCCCGAGGACGTGCTCCGCGAGCTGCGCTCGATGATGGAGTCGGAGTTCGGGCTGCGCCCGGAGAGCGTCGAGCCGTCGAAGCACCTGATGGACGACCTCGACCTCGACAGCATCGACCTCGTCGACCTCGCCGTCTCGCTCGAGGAGCGCCGCGGCATCAAGCTCGACGAGGAGGAGCTGAAGAGTGTGCGCACCGTCGGCGACGCCGTCGACGTGATCCACGCGACCTTCGTGCGGAGGAGCGCCGGCGCCGCATGAAGTGGCTGCGCGGCCTGCTGGCTGGGAGCTACCCCTTCCTCGTCTTCGCGGGCCTCCATTGGCTCGAGCCGCGCTGGGGGGCGCAGCTCCTCTACGTGCCGGTGTGGATCAACGCGGCGCTGCTCTTCGCGTTCGCGCGCACGCTGCGCGGCGGGCCGACGCTCGTCGAGACCCTCGCGCGCCTGCAGGACCCCGACCTCTCGCCGGCCCAGGTGCGCCACTGCCGCCACTTCACGATCGCGTGGTGCGCGTTCTTCGCCGCGAACGCGGTGGTCTGCACGGCGCTCGCGTGGCGCGGCGACCTGTGGACGTGGACGCTCTACACCGGCGTCGTGTCCTACCTGCTGATGGGCGCGCTCTTCGCCGCAGAGGTCGGCGTGCGCTACTGGCGCTTCCGCAACTACCAGGGCTCGCTCTTCGCGCCGCTCTTCCGACGCGTGTTTCCGGAGGGGCCGCGCGCGTGAGCGCCGCCGCCGCGAGCGAGCGCAGCGGCTGGTCGCGCGCGGCCGAGCGCGGCTCGATGCTAGGGCTGCGCGTCACCGTGGCCAGCTACCGCTGGCTCGGGCGCTGGCTGTCGCTGCCGCTCGTGCACGCGATCGTCGCGTACTTCTACCTCACGGGCCGCGCGCAGCGTCGCGCCTCGCGCGCGTACCTGCGCCGCGTCGCGGCGGTGCCCGAGGGCGCCACCGCACTCGGCCGCCCTCCGGGCGCGTGGGCGAGCTTCCTGCAGTTCCGCGCGTTCGCGCTCGGCATCTTCGACCGCCTGATGCTCTGGTTCGGCCGCGGCGACGAGCTCTCCTTCGAGGTCGAGGGCCGCGAGCACTACGACCGGCTGCTGACGCCGACGCGCGGCGCGATCGTCGTCGGCGCGCACCTCGGCAGCTTCGACGCGCTGCGCGCGCTGGCCGACCGCGACGGGCGCGTCGTCAACGTGCTCATGTACACTCGCCACGCGCCGCGGATCAACGCGGTGTTCGAGCGGCTCTCGCCGGACCTCCGGCTGCGCGTGATCCAGGTGGACGGCGACTCGATGGGCACGGTGCTGCAGATCCGCTCCTGCGTCGAGCGAGGCGAGCTGGTCGCGATGCTCGGCGACCGCGTCGAGCCGACCGAGCGCGGCCGCACCTGCCGGGTGACGCTGCTCGGCGGCGTCGTCGAGATCCCCGAGGCGCCGTACCGGCTGGCCGGTCTGCTCGGCTGCCCGCTCTTCTTCATGGTCGCGCTGCGCGGCGACGGGCCGCACTACCGGGTCGTCGCCGAGGTGCTCGCGGAGCGGGTCGAGCTCGCGCGCGGCGAGCGCGGCAAGGGTCTCGACGAGCTCGCGGCCGCGTACGCCGGGCGCCTCGAGCACCACCTGCTCCGCGCGCCCTACCAGTGGTTCAACTTCTACGACTACTGGAGCGAGGGCGCGGCATGAGCGACGCCCGCGCGGGCCGGCGCGTCGTCGTCACCGGCATGGCGGGCCTGTCGCCGATCGGCTGCGACTGGAAGGAGGTGCGCGAGAGCCTCCAGGGCGGGCGCTCGGGCGTCGCGCGCATCGACGCGTGGGACGGGATCGAGGGGCTCCAGACGCGGCTCGGCGCGCCGGTGTCGGGCTTCGAGACGCCCGAGAGCTGGCCCCGCCGCAAGACGCGCAGCATGGGACGCGACTCGCTGATGGCGACGCGCGCGAGCGAGCTCGCACTCGCCGACGCGGGGCTGCTCGGCCACCCGGCGCTCGGCGGTGGGCGCGCCGGCATCGCCTACGGCTGCACGCAGGGCAGCCCGCGCTCGCTCGAGGTCTACGCGCGGCAGTACTACGGCCGGCGCACGACGAGCGGCATTCGCGGCAGCGACTACATCCGTTTCATGAGCCACACCTGCGCCGCGAACGTCGCGCAGTTCTTCGGCGTGCGCGGCCGCGTCGTGCCGACGACGAGCGCCTGC
>CAZQYK010000379.1:0-5406 GCA_964597285.1 uncultured Spirochaetales bacterium | reverse complement strand
GACCGGCCGCACGACGCCGAGCTGATCCGCAAGGTCGAAACCTGCCTGCGCGACCTCGACACCGACGGGCTCGACCTCCGCATCCTGTCCCCGGCCGAGGCCACGATGCTCTCGCTCGAGCGGATCCGCCGCGGCGAGGACACGATCTCGGTCACCGGCAACGTGCTGCGCGACTACCTGACCGACCTGTTCCCGATCCTCGAGATCGGCACCAGCGCGAAGATGCTGTCGATCGTGCCGTTGATGAACGGCGGCGGCCTGTTCGAGACCGGCGCCGGCGGCTCGGCGCCGAAGCACGTGCAGCAGTTCCTCGCGGAGGGCCACCTGCGCTGGGACTCGCTCGGCGAGTTCCTCGCGCTCGCGGCGTCGCTCGACCACCTGGGCGAGAAGTTCGACAACGCCGCCGCGCGCCTGCTCGGCGAGACGCTCGACGCGGCCACCGCGCAGCTGCTGCTGAACCGGAAGACGCCGTCGCGCAAGGTGCACGAGCTCGACAACCGCGGCAGCCACTTCTACCTCGCGCTCTACTGGGCTCGGGCGCTCGCGGCCCAGTCGACCGACCCGAAGCTCGCTGCGCGCTTCGCCCCCGTCGCCGAGGCCCTGGCCGCGAACGAGCAGCGGATCCTCGACGAGCTGAACGCGGCCCAGGGCGCGCCGCAGGACCTCGGCGGCTACTACCGGCTCGACCCGGAGAGGGCCGAGCGCGCGATGCGCCCGAGCGCGACCTTCAACGGGATCATCGCGGGGATTTGACTAGTCGACGAGATCCGCCCCGCCCGACTCGATCACGCGTTCCAGCCTCGCGAGCCTCGGATCGCCGGGGTCGACGACCCGGCTCAGCCACGTGCGCACATAGTCGAAGTCGAGCGGCCGTTCGCTCGCGAAGATCATCTCGGCGATGTCGCGCCAGTCCTTCGCGCGGTCGAAGATGAGCTTGTAGACGAGGAGATCCTCGGCGCTGAGGATGTGGATCCAGTCGGCGCCGAAGGCCACGCGCCGGCGCCGCTCGAGCGACGACGCGTGGAGCGGGTCGTAGGCGAAGAAGAGATCGATCGGAGTCCGATCCCAGAAGATCCGCGCCTGCCCGTCGCGCTCGATGCGCTCCACGATCGAGGCGCCGGCCACGCCGACGCCGAGCGCCCCGAGCACGGCGAGGACGTGCGCCGCGCGATCCGAGGAGACGAAGACGTTGAGGTCGATGTCGGCCGTGGCGCGCGGGGTCGCGTAGTAGGCGAGCGCGTTCGCCCCGCCGAAGGCGTGGGGGATGCTCGCCGCGGCGAGTGCGCCCTCGATCGCGACGATCTTCTCGTCGAAGAGCATCAGGCGGGCTCCGGCTCGCGGGACGAGAAGCGCGGGAACGCCCTGCGCGGGCGGGTGCGAAGTGCGCTCCGCGAGCCGAGGATGAGATCCGCGGTCCGCAGCAGGCCGCGCAGCGTCCGTCCCCGCTCCGCCTCGGAGGCGCCGAGCCAGTCGCGCACGTCGGCCAGATGCTCGGGGAGCTCGGCGACCGGCCGGTCGGCGAGCAGGCTGCGAAGCAGTCCGACGAGGGTGGCGTCGAGGGGCTCTCCGCGGGCGAGGCGCCCCGCGAGCCGCCGCGCGTCGTCCTGGCGCCGCTGCGGCGAGACGGGAATCCCGAGCGCTCGCGCGCGCGCGATCAGCGCGGTCCGGTCGAAGGGCCTCTGCGCCGCCCACTCCGCTTCTTCCAGGATCTCCGGCGTGAGAGCGCCGCGGAAGCTCGCGAGCCGGTGCTGCCGCGGCCCCTTGGGGGTGCTCCGGCACTCCCGGATCTCCCAGCGGGAGCCCTGTCGTCGGATCGATGCCATCTAGTACTCTCAAGTACCATTATAGTACTATCAAGTACTGACACAAGGATCTGCTTCTGGGACTACCCCGCCACGCCCGGCGCGTGCTTCGCGAGGGTCTCGCCGATCGCGGCCGGCGAGCGCGCGACGGCGACGCCGGCGGACTCGAGCGCGGCGATCTTGTCGCTGGCGCGGCCCTTGCCGCCGGCGATGATCGCGCCGGCGTGGCCCATGCGCTTGCCGGGCGGCGCGTTCTGGCCTGCGATGAACGCGACGACGGGCTTGCTCATGTGCTCCTTCACGTAGCGCGCGGCCGTCTCCTCGGCGTTGCCGCCGATCTCGCCGATCATCACGACGGCCTTCGTGTCCGGGTCGGCCTCGAAGAGCGCGAGCGCGTCGGTGAAGGTCGTGCCGACCACCGGGTCGCCGCCGATCCCGAGGCAGGTCGACTGCCCGATGCCGAGGCGCGAGAGCTGGTCGACGGCCTCGTAGGTGAGCGTGCCCGAGCGCGACACGACGCCGACCGGACCCGGCCGCGTGATCCGGGCCGGCATGATCCCGATCCGGCACTGGCCGGGCGTGACGACGCCGGGGCAGTTCGGGCCGACGAGGCGCAGCTTCGCGCCCTCGAGCGCGCGCTTCGCGCGCAGCATGTCGAGCGCCGGGATGCCCTCGGTGATGCAGGCCGCGAGCGCGATGCCGGCGTCGGCCGCCTCGAGGATCGCGTCGGCCGCGCCGGGCGGCGGCACGAAGATCACCGACGCGTCGGCGCCGGTGGCGCGCACCGCCGCGTGCACCGTGTCGAAGACCGGGATCCCGTCGATCGTCTGGCCGCCCTTGCCGGGCGCGACGCCGCCGACGACCTGCGTGCCGTACTCGATCGAGAGCTTCGCGTGGAAGCGCCCCATCCGGCCCATGCCCTGCACGAGCAGCTTCGTGTTCCGGTCGCAGAGGATGGACATGGCTCCCTCAGGCCGCGGCGCGGGCCGCGGCGACGGCCTTCTCGCCCGCCTCGCCCAGCGTCTCGGCCGGCGTGATGTCCAGACCCGAGCGCGCGAGGATCTGGCGCCCCTCGGCCGCGTTCGTGCCCTGGAGGCGCACGACGAGCGGCACCTGCACGCCGAGCTCGCCGGCGGCCGCGACGACGCCTTCGGCGATCAGGTCGCAGCGCACGATGCCGCCGAAGATGTTGACGAGGATCGCCTTCACCTTCGGGTCGCGCAGGATGATCTTGAAGGCCTCCTCGACCTTCTCCTGGTCCGCGCCGCCGCCGGCGTCGAGGAAGTTCGCAGGCCGCCCGCCGCAGACCTGGATCATGTCGAGCGTCGCCATCGCGAGGCCCGCCCCGTTGACCATGCAGCCGATGTCTCCGTCGAGGCCGACGTAGGCGAGGTCGATCCGCTTGGCCTCGAGCTCGCGCGCGTCCTCCTCGTCGGGATCGTGAAGCGCGGCGACGTCGGGATGGCGGTAGAGCGCGTTGTCGTCGAAGTTCAGCTTCGCGTCGAGCGCGACGAGGTCGCCGGCCTCGGTGACGACGAGCGGATTGATCTCGACGAGCGAGGCGTCGCGCTCGACGAAGAGGCGGAAGAGCCCGCCGAGGAGGATCTCGAGCTGCGCCACCTGGTCGGGCGCGAGACCGAGGCCGAAGCCGACACGGCGCGCGTGATAGGGCTGGAGCCCGAGGTTCGGGTCGACGAGCACGGTGACGATCTTCTCGGGCGTGCGCTCGGCGACCTCCTCGATCTCCATGCCGCCCTCGGTCGACGCGATCACCGCGAGCTTCTCCTCGGCGCGGTCGAGCACGATCGCGAGGTAGAGCTCGTCGGCGATCGCCGAGCCCTGCTCGACGTAGACCTTGCGCACGACCTTGCCCTCGGGCGGCGTCTGCGGCGTGTGCAGCGTCATGCCGAGGATCTCGCTCGCGACGCGCTTCGCCTCCGACGGCGACTTCGCGAGCTTGATGCCGCCGCCCTTGCCGCGCCCGCCGGCGTGCACCTGCGCCTTGACGACGACGACGTCGCCGCCGAGCGCGCGCGCCGCCTGCTCGGCCTCGGCCGGCGTCGTCGCGAGGCGGCCGTCGGGCACCGCGACGCCGAACTCGCGCAGCAGATCCTTGGCTTGATACTCGTGGACGTTCACAGCTGGATCTGGTCCACGAGCGTGCGCACGTGCTCGACCGACGCGTCGAAGAGCTTGCGCTCGTCGGCGTCCATCTCGACCTCGATCACGCGCTCGAGGCCGCCGGCGCCGATCACGCACGGCACGCCGACGTAGAGGCCGTTGACGCCGTACTCGCCCTCGAGCAGGCAGGCGCACGCGAGCACCCGCTTCTTGTCGCGCAGGTAGCTCTCGGCCATCGCGATCGCCGACAGCGCCGGCGACACGAAGGCCGAGCCGGTCTTCAAGAGCGCCACGACCTCGCCGCCGGCGCCCTTCGTGCGCTCGACGATCGCGTCGAGGCGGTCCTTCGAGATCAGCTGCTGCACGGGGATCCCGGCGACGGTGCAGTAGCGGATCAGCGGCACCATCGTGTCGCCGTGGCCGCCGAGCACGAGCGCGGTGACGTCCTCGACCGAGACGCCGAGCTCCCAGGCGACGAAGGCGCGGAAGCGGGCCGAGTCGAGCACGCCGGCCATGCCGATCACGCGCTGCTTCGGGAAGCCGCTGATCTCCTTGAAGGTGTAGACCATCGCGTCCAGCGGATTGGAGATCACGATCACGAACGCGTCGGGCGCGTTGTCGCGCACGCCCTCGGCCACCTGCTTCATGATCTTCAGGTTCGTGTTCAGCAGGTCGTCGCGCGACATGCCGGGCTTGCGCGCGAGTCCGGCGGTGATGATCACGACGTCGGCGCCGGCGATGTCCGCGTAGTCGTTCGTTCCGGAGATCGCGCTGTCGGCGCCGAGCACCGGCGCGCCCTCGGCCATGTCGAGCGCCTTGCCCTGCGGCAGGCCCTCGACGACGTCGAAGATCACGACGTCGCCGAGCTCGCGGAACGCGGCCTCCTGGGCCAGCACGCCGCCGATGTTTCCGCCGCCGATCAGGGCGATCTTGTTGCGCGCCATGGGGGGTTCCTCCTCGGCTCCTTCTCTTGCGGGGGCGATATAGCTCAGGACTCCGCCCGCGGCATGCGCACGCGGATCGCGAGCTCGTCGAGCTGCTCCGTCGGCACCGGCGACGGCGCGTTCATCAGCAGGTCTTGGCCCCGTTGGGTCTTCGGGAACGCGATGACGTCGCGCAGGCTCGGCGCGCCGGCGAGCACCATCGCCCAGCGGTCGAAGCCGAACGCGAAGCCGCCGTGCGGCGGCGCGCCGCTCTCGAGCGCCTCGAGCATGAAGCCGAAGCGCTCCTCGGTCTCGCTCTTCGCGTAGCCCATCACCTCGAAGATCCGCCGCTGCACGTCGGCGCGGTGGTTGCGCAGGCTGCCCGAGCCGAGCTCGACGCCGTTGAGCACGACGTCGTAGTGCGTGCCGCGCACCGAAGCGGGATCGGACTCGAGTCGCGGAAGATCCTCGTCGAGCGGGGCCACGAACGGCTGGTGCACGTAGGTGAGCGCGCCCTTCTCGTCGCGCTCGAACAGCGGGAAGTCGACCACGAACAGCAC
>CAZQYK010000378.1:0-3367 GCA_964597285.1 uncultured Spirochaetales bacterium | reverse complement strand
CTGGCCGAGAAGCTGCGCGCCCCGGTGGTGAACACGCTGCTCGGCAAGGGCGCGGTGGACGAGCACCACCCCCTGCACCTGGGCATGATGGGCATGCACGGCACCGCCTACGCCAACAAGGCCGTGGCCGACTGCGACCTGATCATGTCGATCGGCGGCCGCTGGGACGATCGCATCACCGGCAAGCTCGACGAGTTCTGCACCGACGCGGTGAAGATCCACGTCGACATCGACCCGTCCGAGTTCGGAAAGATCGTGCGCCCGGACGTGCAGATCCTCGGCGACGCGCGGCTCGTGATCGAGGACATCGTCCCGCTCGTCGAGATGGCGCAGACGGAGGCCTGGCTCGCGCAGTGCGAGCGCTGGCGCAAGCAGTACCCGCTCAAGTACCCGAAGAAGGGCGGCCTGCGCGCGCAGCACGTGCTCGACCGCCTCGACGCGATCACCCAGGGCGACGCGATCGTCACCACCGACGTCGGCCAGCACCAGATGTGGGCGGCCCAGTTCTGCCTCGCGCGCAGCAACCGCCACTGGCTCAGCAGCGGCGGCGCCGGCACGATGGGCTTCGGCTGGCCGGCGGCGATCGGCGCGGCCTTCGCGAACCCGCACAAGAAGGTCTGGGCGGTCGTCGGCGACGGCGGTTTCCAGATGACCCAGTCCGAGCTCGCGACGGCGCAGATCCACAAGGTCCGCGCGAAGTGCCTGATCATCAACAACAACTACCTGGGCATGATCCGGCAGTGGCAGGAGCTCTTCTACGAGAACCGCGTGTCGGGCGCCGACCTCGTCGGCAACCCGGACTTCGTCAAGCTCGCCGAGGCCTACGGCGTGAAGGCCTTCCGCATCCGGCGCGCGGCCGACGTCGACCGCATCCTGCGCAAGGCCCACGACTACGACGAGGGGCCGTGCGTCGTCGTCGCCGAAGTCGTCAAGGAGGACAACGTCTTCCCGATGATCCCGGCGGGCGCCGCGGTGCGCGACATGATCATCGAGCCGCCGAAGCAGCGGCTCGCGAAGCCGACGGGGAGCACCTGATGAGCGCCGCTGCGAAGCTGCCGGCCCCGGAGCCGCTCGGGACGCACACGATCTCGGTGTTCGTGAACAACAAGCCGGGCGTGCTCGTGCGCGTCGCGCTCGTGTTCTCGCGCCGCGGCTTCAACATCGAAAGCCTCGTCGTGAGCCCCGGCACCGAGGGGCGCTTCTCGCGGATGACGATCACCTGCTCCGGCCGCAACGAGGACCTCGGGCAGGTCGTCAAGCAGCTCGCGAAGCTCGTCGACGTCGTCCACGCGATCGACCACACCGCCGACCAGACCTACTCGGTCGAGATCGCGCTGATGAAGCTCGAGTGCTCGCTCGACCAGCGCACGCAGATCCTCCAGATCGCCGAGCACTACAAGGCGCGCGTCGTCGACTTCGGCCCGAAGGCGCTGATCCTCCGGGCGCACGGCTCGAGCGAGAAGCTCGACGCGCTGACCGAGCTGCTGCGCCCGTTCCGGCTCGTCGAGGTCGTGCGCTCCGGCAAGCTGCTGATGGCGCGCGGCGAGCGCGTCACGTAGCACGCGCCGAGCGCGCGCGCGCGGCATCGACGCTGGCCTTGCGGCGCAGCAGGTACGCACCGAAGCCGAGGCTCAGCGCGCCGGCGGCGAACGCGAGCGCGTAGGCGAGCATCACGTCGACGTAGCCGGCGCGGCCCAGGCCACTGCCGACGACGCCCACCGAGAGCAGCGCGCGCGGCGCCTCGAGCAGCGTCAGCATCAGGAGCGCGCCGACGACGAGCTGGATCCACAGCGCCACCTGGAAGGGCGGAGCGCGGCGCACGTAGAGCGCGAGGCCGAGCAGCGGCAGCACGCTCGTCCAGGTGAGGGGATTCGTCGCGCGGAAGGGCCCGGCTCCGGGGCCGTGCACCCAGAATGGGACGCCGAGCAGCCACGCGACGATCGAGGGGACGTAGGCCGCGAACATCCACGCCCAGACGCGCACGTCGTCGCTCGGAGGCCACTCGTCGGCGCGGGCGGGCATCTGGATCGGCCGTTGCTCAACGCCGCATTTGGGTCGTGAACGCGCTGTCGGCCGCGTTCACCACCAGGACCCGCCCGCCCCGCCGGCCGGCGGCTCGACGCGGCGGCCGGCGGTCCAGCCGCCGTCGACGACGAGCGCGTGGCCGGTGACGAACGAGGCCTCGTCCGAGACGAGGAAGAGCGCGCAGGCCGCGACCTCGTCGGGGCGGCCCACCCGTCCGAGTACGTGCCAGCTCTGCATCTGGTCGCGGATCGCGCGCAGCGGGCCCTCGTTCAGCAGCGCGGTGAGCGGCGTCTCGATCAGGCCCGGACACAGGCAGTTCACGCGGATCCCGAGCGGCCCGTAGTCGAGCGCCATGTTCCGGGTCATCAGCACCACGCCGCCCTTCGAGGCGTTGTACGGCAGCGAGCCGGCCATGCCCTCGAGGCCCTCGACGCTGGCCACGTGCACGAGGCTGCCCGAGCGCTGCTCGACCATCGCGCGCAGCACGTGCTTCGCGACGAGGAAGGAGCCCTTCAGGTTGATGTCGACGACACGGTCCCACTCGGCCGTGTCGAGCTCGTGCGCCGGACCTCCGCCGCCGACGCCGGCCGCGTTGACGAGCGCGTCGATCCGGCCGAAGCGCTCGCGGGCCGCGCCCACCGCCGCCTCGACGGCCGCCTCGTCGCGCACGTCGAGGCCCTCGCGGAAGCTCGAGTCGGGCTGCGCCGCGAGCACGCGGTCCCAGGCGTCGTCGACCGGCTTCTGCAGGTCGAGGCCGGCGATCCGCGCGCCCTCCTCGGCGAAGCGCCGCGCACACGCGGCGCCGATCCCCGACGCCGCCCCCGTGATCAGCGCCACCTTCCCGCTCAAGCGTCCCATGCCGGCCCTCTCCTCCTCGGACGGCGCACCTCGGCGGCGGCCGCGGCCGCCAGGGTACGCTCTCGCGCACGTGGAGTGCAGCCTTTACGAGGGGACGCTGTGGCGGCGGGGCCGCGTCGCGCCGGAGCTGGCGCGCGCGCTCGGGCGCCCGGACCACCTGACGCTGCTCGCGAGCGGCGGTGCTCGGCCCCGCGTCGTGCTCGGCGTGCCGCACCACGCGCCGGTCGGGGTCGAGCGCATCGCGCTCGAGCGGCCCGGCGGCAGCCGCGTCGCCGACGAGAACGCGGTGCTCTACGCGCTCGTCTGCTTCGAGGCGCTCGCGGCGCGAGGCGTCGCGTGCCGACTCGTCGTCGCGAGCCAGGCCCGCGACCACGACCCGAACAAGGACCCGCACAGCCCGTACTGTCGCGCCGCGCTCGCCGACTCGGCGCGCCTGTTGCTCGAGTGCCACGGCGCCGGCGCGCGCGCGCCGCACGACCTCGAG
>CAZQYK010000377.1:0-6264 GCA_964597285.1 uncultured Spirochaetales bacterium | reverse complement strand
CCGACCAGCGGCGTCAGCCCGGCCGCGATCGCGACCTCGAGCCGGCTGCGGACGCCGCTCGGCTGGATCACCCGGTGCAGCGCCAGCGGCTCGGCGATGCCCGGCAGCGGGTGCGCGCCGAGGTCCTCGGTGACGAAGAGCCCGCGCACGAGACGCAGCGTGTCGCCGCTGACGACGACCCAGCCCGGCTCGGCGACGTGCTGGAGCCGCGCCGCGAGGTTGACGGTGTGGCCGACCGCGAGATCCTCGCTCCCCGGCCCGCGCCCGATCGCGCCCACCGACGTCACCCCGCTGTGCACGCCGATGCGCGCGCGCAGCGCCACGCCGTGATCGCGCTCGAGCTGCGGGTTGAGATCCTCGAGCTCGAGCAGGATCCGGCGGCCTGCGCGCACCGCGCGCTCGGCGTCGTCCTCCCAGGCCTCCGGATAGCCGAAGTACGCGAGCACGCCGTCGCCGAGCCGTTGCGCGACGTGGCCCTTGCACTCCTGGACCACCGCGGCCGCGACCTCGTGATAGGCCTCGAGCACGTCGCGGAGATCCTCGGGATCGAGCCTCTCGGAGAGCCGCGACGACCCGACCAGGTCGCAGAACAGGATGGTCAGCTGGCGCAGCTCGCCTTGCATGCGGAGCCGATCTCCCGCGCTACGAGCGCACGTCGTCGGGCTTGGAGCCCGGCAGGCCCTCCGCGATCGCCCCGAACACGTCCGCGGCGGCCCTCCTTCCCCACAGCAGGTCCTGGTGACCGTAGCTCCGGAACAGGTGCTTGCGGACCTGCTCGGCGCCGAGGCCGCGGCGCAGCCACTCGTACATCAGGTGGACGCTCTTCGGATGCCAGAGCTGGTTCTTCGCGCCGGTGAGCAACGTGATCCGTTCGAGCGCGCCGAAGCGCTTCCGCGCGGCGTCGGAGACGAGCTCCTCGTCGTCGTTCTTCGCGCAGAAGCGGCCAGCCTTGCCCCTGCGCACGTTGCGCGCCGCATGGGCGTACATCCGCAGCGGAATCGGGCCGAACTGCTGCCGCAGCGAATCGCGGTGGCCCTCGTCGTGGATCTCGGGCACCAGGTTCTCCTCGCAGAAGGGCGGCCCGTACATGAACGTGAGCCGGTCGCAGAACGCGAGCACCGACGCGGCGTCGACCGACGCGTGGGGGTGCAGCTGCCGGGGCCAGTTGCGGAACAGGAGCTCGACCTCGTCGGGCCAGGGCTCGGAGCAGGCCGGGTCGATCGTGAAGATCGGCTCGCCGCCGAGCAGCACGCGCTCGAGCATCGGGTCCTGCCGCTTGACCCGGCCGTCGAAGGCCGGCTCGTAGAACAGGCCGAGCGTCGACAGCACCACGTGGCTCAGCTCCCGGCCGCCCACGTGACCGCCGGCGATCGCCTGCGCGAGGATGCCGGCGCCCATGCAGTGGCCGATCGCGGAGATGCCCCGATCCGCGACGGGCGCCCCTTCGGCGCTCCGCTCCCGACGGATCTCGGTCAACGCCGCCGCGAGGTCGTGCTCGGCGGCGCGGTCGAAGTCGAGCATCTCCGAGACCCCTCGCCAGGCGGCGGCGCGACGCGCCGCGTCGAGCCGGCCGAAGCTGCGCGTCAGCGAGCCGACGACGCTGCGGCTGCCGCGCCAGTCGAGCAGCCACACGTCGAAGCCCCGGGCGTGCAGCCAGTCGGCGAGCGAGCGCGGGCCGTCGCCGTCCGGAGCCGGCGTCGTGAAGGTCTTGCTCCACGCGCTCGCGCCGTGCACCAGCAGCACCGGATCGCCCTCCGGGCGCGCCTTGCGGTAGAGCGGCAGCAGGACGCCGTCCTCGGCGCAAACCGTCACCGGCTCGAGGTCGTCGAGCCTCGGGAAGCGCACGGCGTCAGCCATGGCTTCGGTTCACGACGTTGCGCAGCACCTCGCCGAGTCGGTCGAGCTCGGGCAGATAGACGTCGACGAGGTTCCCGAAGAAGAACTTCCCGAACGCCGCCAGCGCCCAGCTCTGCCGCAGCGGATCGGCAGTGTTCGTCGCGCGGAACGACGGCAGCTGCACCTCGAAGAATTTCGAGGCGGGCAGACGCAGGATCCCCTGGCGGAACGGCCCGGCGTTGCTTCGCGCGAGGTCGTGGAGCTGGAAGCGCAGCGTCGTCGCGTCCTCCCAGACGTCGAAGTGCGCGTCGTCGCGGATGTCCTTCCAGCCCTCGAGGCGGTAGCGGCGCCCGATGTCGCCTTCGAGCTCTAGGTCGTAGCGAAGCTGGCGCCACTCGCGCCCGACGGCCTCCGGCGCCGTCGAGAAGAGCTGGAGGGTGCAGCGTCCGGGCACGACGCGGAGCACGCGGTCGTCCGGGAGCCCGTCGAGCGTGACCGTGCCCGAGACGATGCGCGCCGGCTGCGGACGTCCGCGCCGGTGCCACTCGAGGAAGGCCGCGAGATCGTCGATCTCGACCTGGAGATCGCTCTCGATCCACAGCTCCTCACCGCCGGCCGGCAGCGCGTAGTGCGAGCCGATCATGACCTCCTCGAACGCGATCCCGATCGGCCGCTCGCCCGGAGCGGGGCTCGCGCCGGCGTCGCCCTCGCGCTCGAGCGCGGCGATCGGGTCGAGCGCTTCGCGCCGCGGGGTTCCGTCGGCCGACGGCTGCGCGATCCACGCTTCGGCCTCCGCGCGGTCCGCCGACGCCCACTCCGAGTCGCCGAGCCACGCGCGCACGAAGCGCTCGACCTTGTACTCCGCGATCGCCGCGATCGTCGCCGACGGATTGACCCCGACCGGGCGCGGAAACGCCGCGGCGTCCATCACGAACAGGCCGTCGCAGCCGTGCACGCGCCCGTCGGCGTCGCTGACCGCTCCCTCCGCCACGTCGCCCATCGCGCAGCCGCCCTGGCTGTGCACCGTGATGCGCCGGTCGAGGAAGGCGTGCAGCGGGTCGGTGCGCAGCTCGCCGCCCCAGTGCTTCGCGATGTCGCGCAGCACGCACTCCTGCGCGGCGCGCTCCGTCGTCGCGAGCCCGTCGGGCAGCCGGGCGCGCAGCGCGCGCGCGACCCCCGGCGCCGCGGGCGCGGTCTCGGGTGCCGCGAGCGCGCCCCCCCGGTTCGCGTCGCTGCGAAACGCGAGCGGGTGCGGCGGCGGTGCCGGCGGCGACGCGCGCACCCGCAGCGCGCGCAGGCCGAGCGCGGCCGCCGCCGCGCTCTCCTCCGGGAGGGCCGCTTCGGCCGCGACCGCGACGTCCTCGGCGGCGGCGACTCCGATGTAGCAGCCGTCCGCCTCGACCGGCTCCCCCTCCACGAAGCGGCCCGCCAGCTTCGCGAGGATCAGGATCCGCGGCGCGGCCTGCGCCGAGCACGGGGCGTCGTCGCCAGGCGTCGCGCCGACCAGCGTGCCGACCGCGCGCGATTGCCGGCCCGTCACCGCGCTGCCGATCGTCGGCCCGGGCGGCGTCGCCAGCTCGAGCCGGCCCGGCGCCGAGTCGCGCCCCATCGACAAGAGCATGGCACCGCGGCCGTTGCCGATCCGGTAGTCGAGCGCCCAGCGCACGAGGTGCGAGACCCGCTTGCCGATCTCGTCGCGCTGCGGCAGCGCCAGCGCGAGCAGCCGGCGCGCGATCTCGCGCGCGAGGCCGGCCTGGCTGCCCCAGACGCCCTGGACCCCGAGGCGCAGCGCGCGGGCCGGGAGGTGCTGCTTCTCGAGGCCGCTCAGGTCGGCCCGGCGCGCGATCGGAATCGACGCGAGCACCTCCTCCAGGTCGAAGCGCTCCTCGAGCCGCTTGGCCGCCGTCTCGAGGAACTCCGAGACGACCTCCTCCGACGCGGTGCCGACGTCGTCGAGGATCTGCCTGCGCACGCGCTCGAGCGCTCGTTCCAGCTGAGCCGGCAGCAGGTGCGCGAGCTCCGGCCGCTCGTGGAGCGCGCGGCCGCCCCGCAGCAGCGCGAGGCCGAGCTCGCTGACGTCGTGCGCGAGCGACAGCCGCGTTCCGAGCGCCCCGCGCGTCATCCCGGCCAGCACGTCGGCCGGGTTGTCGAAGGGCAACGCCCCGTAGCCGATCCGCTGGGCGATCGACGCGTGCTCGGGCGCCGGCCCCTCGCGGAACGCGTTGCGGTGCAGCCACAGCGGGCTGCGGAACGCGCCGAGCAGCGGCTCGAGCGCGCTCGGCAGGCCCCCGTCCTGGACGAGCAGCCAGTGGCGCGACTTCTCGGCGCCCGACGACGCGACGGCGAAGGGTCGGTCGTCGCACTGCAGCCGGTCGTCCTTGCGGAACGCACCGCGCACGCGCGCGAGCACGAGCTCGCCGCGCGCGTCTGCGTCGAGGCCGCTCCAGCCTCCGGAAATCAGCGCCGCGCGGCCAGCGAGCACGCCCTCGGCGCCGGAGTCGCTTCGGATCTCGCTGCCGACCGGGGGCTCGAACGCGCCGTCGCGGAAGCCGAGCGTCCAGCGCGCGTCGGGGTCGCCGTCGTCGGGCTCGCGGTCGTAGAGCCCGCACGACGTGATCGTCGGCCCGCGGTCCATCTCGTGCAGATCGTCGCAGTCGAACACCGCCGCGAGCTCGTCGGCGTTCGGGTAGTAGCGGGCGCCGAGCCCCTCGCCGGCGCAGCGCAGCCGGCCCTCCGCGCTCATGCGCAGCAGGAGCTCGGTGGTGTTGACGGCGCCCGCGCACAGGAAGACGTTCGGGGCGCAGAGCGCGTGGCGGTTGCGCGCGGAGTCCCAGGTGTCGACGTACTCGACGCGCCAGACGGGCCGGCCCTCGGCGCCGGCGCCCTCGCGCTCGATCGACACGACCTCGGCCGAAGTGCGGATCTCGGCCCCGGCCTCCTCGGCGAGGCGCAGGTAGTTCAGGTCGAGCGTGTTCTTGGCGTGCCGCGGGCAGCCGAAGCAGCACAGGCCGCCGAGGTCGCAGGGCTCGCGCTTCTCGTCGCCGCCGAAGTGGACCGCCAGCGGGGGGCGGAACACGCGCAGCCCCGGCCGGTCGAGCTCGCGGAAGCGCCTCGCCTTCGGGAGCTCGGCGGCGAGCGCCTCGGGCATCGGCTCGACCCCGAGCGCGTAGGCCGCGACATCGTAGTAGGGATCGAGTTGCGCGCGCTGGTACGGCGCGGGCCAGCCGCGCGCGAAGACCGCCGGCGGCGCGCGCAGGTGCACGTTCGCGTAGATCAGCGAGCCGCCGCCGTAGCCGGCCGCCTGGGCGACGAGCACGTCGCCGAGATCGCGCAGGTCCCACAGCCCGTGGCCAGTCTGCCAGAACGCGCTCGAGAAGTCGGGGCGCACGCGGCCCCGGTCGGGCAGCTGGAACTCGGGCAGCACCGGCAGGTCTCCGCGCTCGTAGCGGCGGCCGCGCTCGAGCACGCAGATCTGCAGGCCGGCCTCGGTGAGCCGACGCGCGGTCACCGCCCCGGCGAAGCCCGAGCCGACGACGATCGCGTCGAGCGGCCGCTCGGCGCGCGTGGACTTCATCGCAGCTGCTCCTCGAAGCGGATCTCGCCGGAGAGCGGTCCGACGTCGTCGCCGGGCACCGCGGGGTCGGACTTCTGCGTCGGCAGGACCTTCCATTGCAGCCGCGGGCGCGGACCCGGCTCGACGCTGATCTCGCTGACGCTCGCGGCCGCGCCCTGGAAGCGCTCCATCCAGGTCGTGTACGGCAGCGCGCCGACCTCGCCCTGCACGTGCTGGCGGAAGCTGCGGCGGCGCGCGAACTGGAGCTGGTAGATCGGCCCGGCGCCGAGCTCGTGGATCGTCACGCGATCGCGCGGCGGACCGAGGCGCATCGTCGCGTGATAGGTGCAGTGCATGTCGCCCGCGAGGAACACTAGCCGGCGCACCTTCGCGGCGTGCACCGCCTCGAGGATGAGGTCGCGCTGGGCGCGGAACGTCTTGCAGCACCACTTGTCCTCGCGGTCCTTCTCGTCGGCGACATCGGCGACCTCGGCGACCTCGGCGACGAAGGGGACGCTCGATACGACGAACTTCAGCGCCTCCCGGTCGCGCTCGAGCCAGCGGCACAGCGCCGCGAGCTGCTCCGCGTCGATCATCGCTCCGCTCGACACGTCGCGCCGGCTGCGCGTGTCGAGCACGAAGAACGGCGTCGTCCCGTGAACGAACTCGTAGTACAGCGGGCTGCGGTCGTCGGCGTCCGCGCCGTTCGGGTTCCGCACGTGCACGTACTCGCGGTAGGCCTTCAGCGCGGGGTCGCGGTAGCGTTTCTGGTTCTTGTCGTTCGCGAAGCCGTCGACGATCTCGTGGTCGTCGAGGATCATGTAGTGCGGGCAGTCCCGCAGCAGCCGCGCGTAATGCTCGTCGCCGAACCACGC
>CAZQYK010000376.1:0-4839 GCA_964597285.1 uncultured Spirochaetales bacterium | reverse complement strand
TGCCCTCCCCTTGGGGGCGCTAGACTCCGGGCTCCCCTCGGAGCGGAGTTTCCTCACGTGGCGGGCGGCACCTGGAAGAGCGAGGCGCTCGGAGCTCCGGCGGAGCCGAGCCGCCCGCGCCCGCTGCGGGCCGCGCTCGCGGTCGCGATCGTCGCGTGCCCGGCGCTCGCCGCAGCGCACGCGCTCGCGTGGCTCGGCGCGCTGCGGCCGGCCGACGCGCCGCTCGCACTCGCCGCGCTCTTCGCCGGCCTGCTCGGCGCCGACCTCGTCACCGGCGCGGTGCACTGGGCCTGTGACACCTGGGGCGACGAGCACACGCCGTGGGTCGGCCCGGGCCTGATCCGCGCGTTCCGCGAGCACCACTGCGATCCCGAGGCGATGCTCGAGCACGACTGGATCGACGTGAACGGCGAGCCGGCCGCCGCCGCCGCGCTCGCGTACGCGGTGCTCGCGATCCCGGCGCTCCAGAGCGCGCTGCTCGAGCAGCCGCTGCTCTACGCACTCGTCTGGTCGCTCGTCGGCCTCGCGGCGCTCGGCAACCAGGCGCACCAATGGGCGCACGCGCGCGCGGTGCCGGCGCCGGTGCGGGCGCTGCGGCGCTGCGGCCTGCTGACGCCCGAGCGCCACGCGCGCCACCACCGCGCGCCCTACGAGCGCGCGTACTGCATCACGAGCGGCCTGCTCAACCGCCCGCTCGACGCGCTCGGCTTCTGGCGCGGGCTCGAGCGCGCTGTCGCGCGCGCGGCCGGCGCGAGGCCGCGCCGGGACTGAGTCGCTATAGAATGGCGCGCCCCGGACGCCGCGAACGGATCGCGGCCCATGGCCGCCCACGGGAGAACCCATGAAGCTGGTCGAATGGCTCGCCAAGGAGGTCACCGACGACCCGCGCGCGTTGCGCTGGTTCGCGGAGCCCGGCACCGACGAGCGCATCGCGCGCGCCTATCGCGAGCTGCTCGCCGGCTACCGGATCGACCCGAGCACGATCCTGAAGGCGACGCGGATGCTCGAGCCCGGCGAGCGGCCCGGCTCGGTCGAGGTGAACGAGATCGCGTTCTACTCGATCTGCGCGCACCACTTCCTGCCCTTCTTCGGCGAGGTCGACGTGGCCTACGTGCCGGGCGACCGCATTCTCGGTCTCGGCAAGCTCCCTCGGCTGGTCGACGCGCTCGCGCGCCGCTTCCAGATCCAGGAGGACCTCGTCCGCGAGGTCGCGCACGTGATGATGGAGGACGGTCGCGCGCGCGGCGTGCGCGTGCGCGCGCGGGCCCAGCACCTCTGCATGTGCAGCCGCGGCCCCGCGAGCCAGCGCTCGCTGACGCACACCGAGTACGCGCTTGGCTGCCTGTCGGAGTGACCGCCGGCGCTGGCCGAGCGCCGCGGCGGCGCTCGCGCTCGCGGCGCTCGCGGTCCCCGTGCTCGCCGCCGACGACGCGCGCGCGGTCCCCGTGTCGGCGGCCGACGACGCGATCCCCGGGCCCGCGCTCGAGTTCGGGTTCCACTCGCGGCCGGTGTCGACGCTCGGCCTCGAGACGCTCGAGGCCGTCGCGACGGCCGCGGACGTGCGCGTGTTCGACCCCTACGAGGGGCGGGAGGTCGTGTTCCGCGCGCTGCCGCTCGAGAGCGTGCTCGACACGGTGTACGCGAGCACCTGGCGCGACGAGGAGGAGCTGCTCTTCACCTGTCGCGACGGCTACCAGCCGACGGTGCCGGTGCGCCGCGTGCTCGAGCACCGCGCGTGGCTCGCGTTGGCGCGCTCGGGCGACGCGGGCTTCACGATCGAGAAGCTCGAGTCGGGCCGGCGCCAGCGCATCGACCTCGCGCCGTTCTACCTGATCTGGGAGAACCTCGACGACCCGGAAGTGCGCCGCGATGGCGACTACGGGTGGCCGTACCAGCTCGTCGGGATCGACGTGATCCGCGCCGGCAACCGCTTTCCGCGCATGGCGCCGCCCGAGAGCGCCGCGCCCGAGGTCGCGCGCGGCTTCCGCGAGTTCCGGATCCACTGCAGCCGCTGCCATCCGCTCAACGGCGAAGGCGGCGCGATCGGCCCCGAGCTCAACGACGCGGCGAGCCCGGCCGGCTCCCGCGACCCGGCGTGGCTGCGGCGCTGGATCGACGACCCGAGCGCGATCAACGCGACGACGCGGATGGAAACCCTCAACCCGGCCCTGCCCGAGCGCGAGGCGGTGATCGCCGCGATCGTCGCCTACCTCCAGGAGATGGCGGAGACCGCCGGCGATGCGGACGCGCCCTCCGAGGACCCGACCGCCGACCCCGAGCCTCCTCCCGATGACGGCTGACGCCGGCCCGTTCGAAGCCTTCTACTACAGCCCGGTGCAGCACCCCGGGCTGCTCTGGCTCGCCGCGGCCGTGGGCCTCGCGCTGCTGCTCTCCCGACGCGACCTGTGGCCGAGCCTGTGGCGCTACGGTGTCGCACTCGCGGCGCTCTCGATGCTCGACGCGTGGCTCACGTCGAGCCCGGTGCCCGGCGTCGGCCCGCTGCCCGACGCGCTGGCCGGCCCGCTTCCGCTCTTCTTCGTGCTCGCCGGCGACCTGCGCTTCCTGCTGCTCGTGTTCGCCGCGACGGCCCACGGCGCCCTCGCGACGAGCGCGCCCGCCGTCGCGCGCGCGGCGGCGCTGACGCTCGTCGTGCCGCTCTTCGCGCAGGCGACCACCGCGCTGCTCGGCGCCGGGTCGCGGACGCTCTTCCTGATCTACGAGATCGCGTTCCTCGCGCTCGTCGGCGCGCTCGTCCGCTGGCACCCGAACCTGCGGCGACCGGGCTGGATCCGCGCGCTCGCCGGCTTCGTGATGCTCTACTACGCGCTGTGGGCCACCTCCGACGCACTGCTCCTCGCGACCGGCGCCGACGCGGCCTTCGGGCTGCGCGTCGTCCCGAACCTGCTCTACTACGGCGGCTTCGTCGCGGCGATCGCGCACTGGGCGCCGGGCCGCACCGGCCCGGCGGAAGCCGCCGCGTGAGGTACGCCGCGGCCGTGCTCGCCGCCGCGGCCGATCCCCCGAACCGGAGGCGCCATGACCCTGGACGACCGACAGCAGACCCTGTGCGACGAGAGCCGCTGGGACTTCTCCGACCTGCGCGCCCTCTTCCTCAACTGCACGCTGAAGCGCTCGCCCGAGCGCTCGCACACCGAAGGCCTGATGCGGATGTCGATGGAGATCCTCGAGCGCAACGGCGTCGCCGTCGAGCTCGTCCGCGTCGTCGACCACGACGTCGCGACCGGCGTCTGGCCCGACATGACCGAGCACGGCTGGGAGTGCGACGCGTGGCCGGGGATCCTCGAGAAGGTGATGGCCTCGGAGATCCTCGTGATCGGCACGCCGATCTGGCTCGGCGAGAAGTCGTCGGTGTGCACGCAGGTCGTCGAGCGGCTCTACGCCGCATCGAGCCGGCTCAACGACGCTGGGCAGTACGCCTACTACGGCCGCGTCGGCGGCTGTCTCGTCACCGGCAACGAGGACGGCGTGAAGCACTGCGCGATGAGCGTGCTCTACGCGCTGCAGCACATCGGCTACACGATCCCGCCCCAGGCCGACGCCGGCTGGATCGGCGAAGCCGGCCCGGGGCCTTCCTACCTCGACGAGGGCTCCGGCGGCCCGGAGAACGACTTCACGAACCGCAACACGACCTTCATGACCTGGAACCTGCTGCACCTGGCCCGGCTCCTGAAGGACGCCGGCGGCGTTCCGGCCCACGGCAACCAGCGCTCGAAGTGGGACGCCGGCTGCCGCTTCGACTTCCCGAACCCCGACTACCGCTAGCCCCGGAGGTTCCCGATGCCGCTCCGAACGTTCACCGCGATCGCGCTGCTCGCCGCCGCGTGCGCCTCGCCGCCGCCGCCCGATCCGGTCGTCCTCGATCCGTCGCCGATCGACTACGCGCAGCCGGCCGCGCTGCGCGAGCTCGCGTTCGAGAGCGCCGGCGAGCGGATGAACGCGATCGTCTACGTCGCGCAGGGCGCCGGGCCGCACCCCACGGCACTGCTGCTGCACGGCCTGCCCGGCAACGAGCGCAACCTCGACCTCGCGCAGGCGATGCGGCGCGCCGGCTGGAACGTCGTGTTCTTCCACTACCGCGGCGCGTGGGGCAGCGGCGGGAGCTTCTCGTTCGCGAACGCGCTCGCCGACGTCCACGCGGTGCTCGCGCGACTGCGCGACCCGGAGTTCGCCGGCGCGCACCGCACCGACCCGGAGCGCGTCGCGCTCGTCGGCCACAGCCTCGGCGGCTTCCTCGCGTTGACGGCCGCGAGCGAGGCTCCGGCCGTCGGCTGCGTCGCTTCGATCGCCGGCGCGAACCTCGGCCGCGTCTGGCACGCGCTCCCGCCGGAGCGGCGCGCGGCGCTCGCCGAGCGCCTCGACGCGTCGACCGGGCCGCTCGCCAACACCTCCGGCGAGGCGCTCGCGCGCGAGATCGCGGCGAACGCCGACGCCTGGGACCCGACGCGCCGCGCCGAGGCGCTGGCCGACCGGCCGCTGCTGCTCGTCGCCGGCGCGCGCGACGACGTGACCCCGATCGCGCTCGCGCACGACCCGCTCGTCGCCGCGCTGCGCGAGGCCGGCGCCGAGCGCGTGACCGCCGTCGTCCTCGACGCCGACCACGCATTCTCCGACCACCGCCTCGCGCTGACCCGCGCGCTCGTCGAGTGGCTGACGGCGGAGTGCCGGTGAGGGCTCAGTCGCGCCGGTAGCTCGGGTCGTCGCGGTCGGGGCGGCCGGGGACGTACTGTGGCGGCAGCGCCCAGCGCTCGTCGCGCACCGCGTAGGCGTAGTCCCAGACGCAGACGCGGCGCGCGATGAGCCACGGCCCGCCGCCGCGGC
>CAZQYK010000375.1:0-6175 GCA_964597285.1 uncultured Spirochaetales bacterium | reverse complement strand
GCTCGTGCAGCGGCGTCTCGGAGCGGTTGTGTCCTCCCGCCTCGGCGCCCTGCGCGACGAGCGCGTCGAAGCCGTCGGCGACCGCGCGCTCCGCCTCGGCGAGCGAGACGACGGTGCGCCACGTGCGAAGCCCGGCGCCGCGCAGCGCGGCGAGCCACACCGGCGCCGGCGCGTCCCAGTGGAACACGACCGGAGACACGCGTGTCTCGATGTCGGCGGCCACGTGCGCGGCGGTCGTGAACTCGCCGATCGGCGTCGAGACGACGATGTGGTTCACGCCGAACGGCAGTGCGGTGCGCGAGCGGACGTCGGCGATGCGCGCGCGCAGCACCTCCGGAGGCGCGCCGCCGATGCCGAGGATCCCGAGGCCGCCGGCCTCGGAGACCGCGGCGACGAGCTCGGGCTCGGAGACGAGGCCCATGCCGGCGAGCACCACCGGAACGCGGACGCCGTAGGTCGCGCAGAAGTCGGGCTTCGCCATCGCCGGGCTCCTCTCTTAGAATCGCGCACGTGCGCCGCCTGGAGCATCGCCGACCCGCCGGGGCGTCGCCGCCCTGATGGCCGGCTGGGTGCAAGCGAGCGAAGCGAGCGCGCAGCGAGGCGTAGCCGGGCGGAGTCGAACAGTGGCCCCGAAGTTCGCGAAACTCCGGAGTCCGCACGGCGGATTCCTTCACGGGCTCTGAGGTCGGCCGATGGATCCGGGCGCGGCGCAGCTCGCGTTCTTCGCCGCGATGCTGCTCGTCACCGGGCTCGTCGCCGGAGCGCTCTCGGGCCTGCTCGGCGTCGGCGGCGGGATCGTCGTCGTGCCGGTGCTCTACCACGCCTTCACTCAGCTCGGCGTCGATCCGGCGGTGCGGATGCACGTCGCGGTCGGCACGTCGCTCGCGACCGTCGTCGTCACCGCGTATCGCTCGATGTCGAGCCACCGCGCGCGCGGCGCGGTCGACGCGGCGCTGCTGCGGCGCTGGGCGCCGATGGTCGCGGCGGGCGCGATCGCCGGCACGGCGACCGCGGTGCGGCTGCGCGGCAGCATGCTCGCCGCGGTGTTCGGCGCGGTCGCGCTGCTCGTCGCGCTGCACATGGCGTTCGGGCGCGAGGAGTGGCGGCTCGCCGGGGTGCCGCCCGACGGGCCCGGGCGCTGGGCCGCCGGTGGCGCGATCGGCCTGCTCTCGGTGATGATGGGCCTCGGCGGCGGCACGCTCGGGGTGCCGACGCTGACGCTGCTCGGCGTGCCGATCCACCGCGCGGTCGGTACCGCGGCCGGGCTCGGCCTCGTGATCGCGGTGCCGGGCGCGATCGGCATGGCGCTCGCCGGCCTCGGCACACCGGCGCGGCCGCCGGCGAGCCTCGGCTACGTGAACGCGCTCGGCTTCGCGCTGATCGTGCCGGCGACGTGGTGGGCCGCCCCGCACGGCGCGCGCTGGGCCCACGCGATCTCGATCCGCGCGCTGAGGCGCGCGTTCGCGCTCTTTCTCGGCCTCACCGCGCTGCGGATGCTGCTCGACCTCTGAGCCGGGCCGCCCGCCCGGCTCCCGCGCCGTCGGGGCGGGGGGTATCCTGCAGCGTCGGAACCCGAAGCTCCGGAGTGCTGCCGTGGACGAGGCGAAGCTGCGCCGCAGCGAAGACGACGACGCGAGGTTGCGCCGCATCGAGGAGCGCCTCGACGCGCTGCTCGCGCGCACGTCGGAGCTCGCGACGCGCGTCGGGCGGATCGAGAGCGGCGATCCGGGCCGCCAGCTCACGACCGGCTCGCCGCGCGAGCGCGTCGTGCACTTCCTCGACCAGTTCCGCGCCGGCGAGGCGCTCGGCGAGGCGTCCCTGGGTGCCTGGATCGCCGTCTGCACCGACGCCGAGCTGCGCGGCGCGCTGCGCACGGTGCAGGCGCGCGAAGCGAGCCACGCGCGGCTGCTCGCCGAGCGCATCAAGGAGCTCGGCGGCGCACCGCGCTTCGAGATCGACGACGCGACCCACGAGCGCGTGATGCAGGGCTCCGCCAGCACCGAGCGCAGCGACGCCGACAAGGTGCGCGCCTTCGTCGCGCGCTTCCCCGACCCCGACCGCGCCCTCGCCCCGATCCTCGCCGTCGCCGACCACCTCGACGACGACCCAGAGACCCGCGCGCTCCTGCGCGCGATCGCCGAAGACGAGCGCGCGACGCTCGCGTTCTTCCACGCCACGGCGGCGCGGCTGCGCGACGAGAACCCGTAGGCAGCCTCAGTCCTCGAACACCGGCCGCCGCCCCTCCTTCCGGGCGCGCGTGGCCTCCTCGAAGTTCTTCGTGGTCATCCGGACGAAGAGCTGGGTGTGGCTCTCGAGCTCGATCGCGGCGGCGAGGCTGCCGGTCTCGAGGCCGGCCCAGAGCATGCGCTTCGTCAGCTGCACGCCCTGCGCGCTCCAGCCGTTGATCGCGTCGGCGAGGTCGAGCGCGGCGTCGAGCAGCTCCGCGTCGGGCACGACGCGCGACACGAGGCCGATGCGCTCGGCCTCCTGCGCCGACACGTCTCGGCCCGAGAGCGCGATTTCGAACGCGCGCGACGTGCCGACCGCGCGCGGCAGCAGGAACGACAGACCGCGCTCGGTCGCGGTGAGGCCGTTGTTGATGCCGGCCGCCCGGAAGTAGGCCGACGCGGCGGCGAGGCGGATGTCGGCGCCGAGCGCGAGGCACAGGCCGCCGCCGACCGCAGCGCCGTTGACCGCGGCGATCACCGGCTGCGGCATGCGGCGCATCGCCGGCACGAGGTCGGCGAGGATCGACATCGCGCGGGTCGCGATCCGCGTCAGCGTCAGGCCGGCAATGTTCGGCGGCGGCTCGCTCTCCTGCGTGTCCGCGCCGGAGCAGAAGCCGCGGCCGGTGCCGGTCAGCACGACGCAGCGCACGTCGTTGTCGCGCGCCACCGCCTCGAAGGCCTCGTGCAGCGGCACCATCTGCTCGAACGACATCGAGTTCATCCGCTCGGGCCGGTCGAGCCGGATCACGGCGGTGTGCGGGCGCGGCCTCTCGACGCGGACGTAGCTCGACGACAACGGGGACCCCTCCTCAGTGCATCACGCCGCCGCCGTCGACGACGATCGCCTGGCCGTTCACCCAGCGGGCCTCGGGCGAGAGCAGCCAGACGGCCGCGCGCGCGACGTCGTCCGGCTCGCCGAGGCGGCCGGTCGGCGACATCCGGGCGATCGCCTCGAGGAACTCCGGCGGCTGGCTGCGGATCATCGCGGTGTCGGTCAGGCCCGGGCAGATCGCGTTGACGCGGATGCCGGCGCGCGCGAACTCCTGCGCCGCCGAGCGCGTCAGGCCGATCACGCCGTGCTTCGCGGCGGTGTAGTGCGGCTGGCCCGGAGCGGCGACGAGGCCCGCGCCCGACGAGGTGTTGACGATGCTGCCGCGCAGTCCGTCGCGCTCGGGCTGCGCCGCCATCTGCTTCAGCTCGTGCTTGAGGCACAGGAACACCGAGCCGAGCGCGACGTCGATCATCCGGCGCCAGCGATCGCTCGGGAAGTCGATCCACGAGTGCTGCGCGTCGGAGATGCCGGCGTTGTTCAGCGCCGCGTCGAGCCGGCCCCAGCGCGCGACGACCTCGGCGACCATCCGCTCGACCGCGGCCTCGTCGGAGACGTCGGCGCGGACGAACCCCGCCTCGCCGCCGGCCGCGGCGATGCGCCGCTCGGTCTCGCGGCCCCCCGCCTCGTCGACGTCGACGACCGCGACCGCGGCGCCGCCGGCCGCGAGCCGCTCGGCCGCCGCGCGCCCGATGCCGGACGCGGCGCCGGTCACGAGCGCGACGCGCCGCTCGCTCACTCGCCGAGGCCGCCGAGCAGCGGCGACGGCGTGCCGACGCTCGTGAGCCACAGCTGGTGCACTGCGCGCGTGGCACCCACGTGCAGCCGCCGCCGCGCCTCGGCGCCGTCGGGGTACTGGTCGGCGCTCGCGTCGACGAGCACGACGTAGTCGAACTCGAGGCCCTTGGCCTGCTCGACCTCGGTCACCTCGACGCCCGGCGCGAAGTGGAAGTCCTGCTGCGCGACGCGGCGGAGGCTCGGCAGCTCGCCCTTCTCGAGGCCCTCGTGGTAGAGCGCGCTCGCCTCGGGCGACGGCGTCAGCACCGCGACCGAGGCCAGCGGCTCGGCGCGCACCAGCTCGCGCAGCGCGTCGGACAGGAAGGCGACGCAGGCGCCGCGGTCGGTGAAGCGGAAGAGCTCGACCGGCGGGCCCGAGCGCGTCGCCCGAGGCAGGTCGTCCTCTTCGCGCAGCGGGCCGAGCACGCCGTGCGCGAAGCTCGCGATCTCCTGCGACGAGCGGTAGCTGACGCGCAGCGTCTCGAGCGACGCGCCCTCGACGCCGAGCTCGGCGAGGAAGCGGCTCCACGACGTGAAGCCGCTGTGCGCCATCAGGTGCTGCTGCGTGTCGCCGGCGAGCGTCAGGCTCTGGCGTTCGTCGAGGCAGTCGATCAGCACGCGCACCTCGAGCGCCGAGAAGTCCTGCACCTCGTCGATCGCGACGTGGCGGTACGTGAGCGGCTGGCCCTGGCGCGTGCGCAGCGGCCCGACGCGCAGCTGCCAGGCCCGCAGGAGCAGCGCGTCGTCCTCGGGCTCGAGGAGTGCGTCGCTCTCCTCGTCGCCGTCGAGCCGCGCGAACAGCTCCTCGTTGCGGCGCCGGCAGTGCTCGGCGAACTGCTCGAAGTGCGCCGGGCGGTACGCGCCGGGCGCGCGCCGCTCGGCGCACTCGCTCAGCAGCGCCGGGCGCGTCAGCACGCTGGCCCAGTCGTCGAGCGCCTGGCGCGCGTTGCGCGGGCCGGGGTGCCCGGCGACGTGGCGCTCGAGCGCGTCGAGCAGCGCCGGGTCGAGCTTGAGCCGCTGCACGATCGCCGGCGCGTCGGCGCGCGTCTCGGCGGGCAGGTCGGGGAAGTGCAGGCGGCGCTGCTCGCGCGCCCAGTCGCGGAAGGTGACGATCCGCACGTCCTCGACGCCGAGCGACGGCAGCACGTGGCCGACGTAGTCGCGCAGCGCCGGCGAGAACACGACGAAGAGCGTGCGATCGGAGTCGATCTCGGGGTCGTCGTAGGCGAGCCAGGCGATGCGGTGCAGCGCGACGGTGGTCTTGCCGGAGCCCGCGTTTCCGCGGATCGCGAGGTAGCCGCCGGCGCGCGTGATCAGCTCGAACTGGGCCGCGTCGATCAGGCCGGTGATCTCCGGCAGCCGCTTGTCGGCGCGGCGGCGGTTGCCGGCGAGGTCGGTGCCGAGCCGGCGCCCGCCGGCCTCGTGCTCGTCGTAGGCGCGCAGCGCGCTGCCCGCGCCGCCGGCGAGCCGCGGGCGCTCGCGGCGCGCCTGGCGCCAGCCGCCGTTCTCGGCGAGGAACACGCCCTCGGGCGCCTCGATGCGGTCGAGCACGCCGTCGCGGATCCGCACCGTGCGGCGCGCCGTCACCCGGCCACTGCGCAGGCGTCCGCCGAACTCCTCCTCGTACTCGTCGCCCTGCTGGTAGCGGTAGAAGACCTTCGACACGGGCGCGTGTCGCCAGTCGACGATCCGGACGCCGTCCTCGATGCAAGTGGCGCGCCCGAGGCAGAGGTCGCGCTCGCGGCCGTCCTCGTGCAGCCGCAGGTGCGCGAAGTACGGCGAGCGCGGGTCGACCTCGGGGCCCGAGCGGCCCTGGCGCAGCTGTGCGAGCAGCGCGCTCTGGCGGTTCCACTGCTCGGTCAGCGCGAACGCGTCCTTGCGCTCGCGGCCCGACACGAGCTGCTCGCGCAGGCTCTCGAGGTCGCGCTCGAGCGAGCGCTCGTCGCTGCGCGGCTTCGCGCTGCGCTGCGCGAGGTGCCGGTCGACCCGCTCGTGGAGCGCGACCTCCTCGGCGACGATGCGATCGGACAACGCGGCGCTCCTCGGCCGGACTCGGGGAGCCCGGGAGGGTAGGGCCTCGGCGGCCGCGCTACGAGCGCCGCGGGGCCCCGCCGCACGCGGTCGGGACGTCGCGCGCGAGGTCGTGCGGAAACGGCGTTTGGGCCGCGGCGCCGCCCGTCGCGTCGGGCTCCGGCGCGCCGGCGACGAGGCGCAGCGGCACGACGCCGGCCCAGTGCGGCAGCGCGAGGTCGGCCTCGTCGTCGACCGGCGGCCCGCGGCGCACCTTCGCCGACGCCTCGGTGATCGCGAGCCGCAGCACCCGGGTCGACGCGATCTCCTC
>CAZQYK010000374.1:0-5596 GCA_964597285.1 uncultured Spirochaetales bacterium | reverse complement strand
GTCGAGCGCGGCGTGGTGCCGGACTTGAATCGCTGACGGGTGAACCCTCGATTCTTGAGCTTGAACTCAGCGAACTGAAGTGCGAGAGGTAGCACGCCAGAAACGAGGGGATCCGGTCGACGTTCGTCTATCGGCGCACTTCGAGCGAGCCGGGCGGAGGCCCGATCGACCTCCCCCACGTCCATCCGCGGATGCGAGAGACGTTCGAGGTCGTCGACGGTGAGATGCGCTTCGTGATCGGCGGGCACGAACACGTCGTGATGGCGGGATCGACGCTGGTCGCCGAGCCCGGCGCCGTGCACGCCTTCCAGAACGTCTCGGATCGCCGCGTTCAGATGATCTCGCGCTTCGAGCCCGCCGAGGAAGGCCCATGGGAGGAGCTCGCGCGGCAGGGCCGCAGGGCCTGCTGGCCCGACGACGCGTTCGTCCAGATCGAGCGCGCGGGCGGTCTCGGAAGCGTGAGCCCCGTCCAGATGCTGGTCATCGGCGCGCGCTTCAAGCAGGGCCACCCCCCGCTCCTCCCGGAGTGGGCGTGGAACGCGATCGCGTTCGTCGTCGCGCCGACCGCGCGCCTCTTCGGCGTGCACTCCTACTACCCGCCTCCGCGGTAGCGGCGGTCCGTCAGGCGCCCCGTCGAAGCGGTTGCGGTGCTGCCGCCTGGCGGCGAGCGGAGGATCACATCCCCATCCCGTCCATGTCCGGCATGCCACCGCCGTGGGAGTGGCCGGCCTTCGGGTCGGGCTTCGGCGCGACCAGCACGTCCGCGGTGAGCAAGAGCGACGCCACGCTGGCTGCGTTCTGAAGCGCCGCGCGCACGACCTTGGTCGGATCGATCACACCGGCCTGCACGAGATCTTCGTACTTCTCGGTGGCTGCGTTGAAGCCGAACGAGCCGCGGCCTGCCTTCACCTTCTGCACGACCACGGCACCTTCGAGACCGGCATTGGCGGCGATCCAGCGCAGCGGCTCCTCGATCGCACGGCGCACGATGCTGACACCCGCGCGCTCGTCGGGCTCGCGCAGGCCGCCCTCGAGCCCGTCGAGTCCGCTCTGGGCGCGAAGCAGCGCGACACCGCCTCCCGCCACGACGCCCTCTTCCACCGCCGCCCGCGTCGCGTGCAGCGCGTCTTCCACGCGGGCCTTCTTCTCCTTCATCTCGGTCTCGGTCGCCGCGCCCACCTTCAGCACCGCGACGCCCCCGGCCAGCTTCGCCAGCCGCTCCTGGAGCTTCTCGCGGTCGTAGTCGGACGCGGTGTCCTCGATCTGCTGGCGAATCTGGGTGCAACGGGCCTCGATCTCCGACTTCTTGCCGGCGCCCTCGATCAGGGTCGTCGTGTCCTTGTCGATGACCACCTTCTTGATCCGGCCCAGATCCTTCAGCGTCACGTTCTCGAGCTTGAGACCCAGCTCTTCGGCGATCAGGCGCCCGCCGGTCAGGATCGCCATGTCTTCGAGCAACGCCTTGCGGCGGTCGCCGAAGCCGGGCGCCTTCACGGCCGCGCACTTGAGCGAGCCGCGGATCTTGTTCACGACGAGCGTCGCCAGCGCGTCGCCCTCGAGGTCTTCCGACACGATCAAGAGCGGCTGGGCCGACTGCGCCACCTGCTCGAGCAACGGCAGGAGGTCCTTCATGCTGCTGATCTTCTTCTCGTGGAGCAGCACCACCGCATCCTCGAGCACCACCTCCATCGCCTGGGTGTCGGTCACGAAGTAGGGCGAGAGGTATCCGCGATCGATCTGCATTCCTTCGACCACGTCGAGCGTGGTCTCGATGCCCTTCGCCTCTTCGACGGTGATCACGCCTTCCTTGCCGACCTTCTCCATCGCCTCGGCGAGGAGCTGCCCGATCGTCTCGTCGCCGTTGGCGGAGATCGTGCCCACCTGGGCGATCTCCTCGCTCGAGCGGGTCTTCTTGGTCTGCTTGGCGAGGCTCTCGACGAGCACCGCCACCGCCTTGTCGATGCCGCGCTTGAGGTCCATCGCGTTCATCCCGGCGGCCACGAGCTTCGCTCCCTCGCGGAAGATCGCCTGGGCGAGCACCGTCGCGGTGGTGGTGCCGTCACCCGCGACGTCGGAGGTCTTGCTCGCCACCTCGCGCACCATCTGCGCGCCGAGGTTCTCGAACGGGTCGGCGAGGTCGATCTCCTTGGCCACCGTGACGCCGTCCTTGGTGATCGTCGGCGCGCCCCAGCTCTTCTCGATCATCACGTTGCGGCCGCGCGGGCCGAGCGTCACGCGCACCGCGCGGGCGAGCTGGTCGACGCCGCGGAGCAGCCCCTCGCGGGCGTCTCGTCCGTATTGGATCTCTTTCGCTGACATGGAGCTTCTCCCTATTCGAGCACCGCGAGGACGTCGTCTTCGCGGATGATCAGATGTTCGTCGCCGGCGACCCGAATCTCGCTGCCGGAGTACTTGCCGAACAGGACGCGGTCGCCCTTGTGCACGTCGAGCGGGTGCACCTTGCCTTCGTCGTCGACGCGGCCGTTGCCGACCGCGAGCACCCTGCCCTCCATCGGCTTCTCCTTGGCGGTGTCGGGGATGATCAGACCCCCCTGGGTCTTCGCCTCCTCGTCGATGCGTTTCACGAGGATCCGGTCGTGCAGCGGTCGTAGCTTCGTCATTCGTCGTTGCTCCGAATCGGCCCCGCGCACGCGGGACAGACGGGGTTGAACTCGAAGGGTCGCGTCGCCGAGTGGAGTCGGCTGCACCGGATGCAGCTGACGAGCAGCGACGCATCGGGGGTAGGGATCGAGGGTCCTTCAGGACCGATCGGGCGCATGGTGTCCTCAGTTTCTCGGCCTTGCTAAACGTAAATCATGCGCTAAGAATGTCAAGCACCGTCCGTCGAGCTGGCTCGCCACGCCATCGCGAACGAAGGGGGCAGACCCCCCCGCCTACCGCGCGATCAGCAGCCGGATGCGGTTGCCGACGCGCTCGGCGTAGTCGGCGAGGTCGGCGATCCAGTTGATCAGCTGGTACCAGAAGAGCGTCGCGATGCCGAGCTCATCCTCGATCTCGAAGAGCCGCCGCTGCGCGGTCTCGGCCAGCGCGTCGGTGTCGCTCTCGATGCGGCCCAGCTCGTTCACCATCTCCTCGACGCGGGCGCTCTCGCGGTCGCCGAAGCCGGTCTCGACCAGCTCGTCGAGCTCTCCGATCACGCGCTCGACGTGTTCGCAGGCGGCGACGACGCGCCGCACCAGCGCGAGCACCGGCTCGGCGAGCGGCTTCGGCAGCACCATCTCGCGCAGCGCGACGAGGCCGGCGATGTCCTGCGCGACGTCGGCGATCGAGTCCTGGAAGTCGAGGATCTCGAGCAGGTCGCGCCGCTCCATCGCCATGAACAGCCGCTTCGGCAGGTGGATGCGGATCTCGTTCTTCACCGCGTCGGCCTGGTGCTCGAGCTCGTCGATGCGGCGGCGGTGCTCGCCGATCGCGTCCTGGCGGCCGGCCGCGAGGTCCTCGAAGAGCGGCAGGATCTCGCGCGCGCAGGCCACCGAGGCCTGGATGTGCTGCTGCATCGGCCGGATCGGCGACTTCGCGAACAGTCCTCCGAGCAACCCCATGGCGTCCGTTCCTTTCGCGCCCTTTTGCGCCGCGGCTCAGGGGCCGAGCAGGCCCTTGAAGAAGTAGAAGAAGAAGATCGACAGGATCGCCGCGATCGGCAGCGTCGCCACCCACGACGCCAGGATCTTGCCGAGCACGCGCAGGTCGAGCGCGCCGATGCCGCGCGCGAGGCCCACGCCGAGCACCGCGCCGACCAGGATGTGGGTCGTGCTCACCGGGATGCCGAGGCGCGACGCGAGCACGATCGTCAGCGCCGCGGCCAGCTCGGCCGCGAAGCCGCGGCTCGGCGTCAGCTCGGTGATGCGGCGCCCGACCGTCTCCATCACCTTGTAGCCCCAGGTGGCCAGGCCGAGCACGATGCCGATGCCGCCGACGACGAGCATCCACAGCGCCACCGGCGCCTTGGTCTCGGCCGCGGCGCCCGACGCCACCTGCACCACCGCGGCGAGCGGGCCGATCGCGTTCGCGACGTCGTTCGAGCCGTGCGCGAACGCCACCGAGCACGCCGTCGGGATCTGGAGCACGACGAACACGCGCTCGACCGGGCGGAAGCGGTCGCCGGGCGACGGCTGCTGGCGCGCGCGCACGCGGCGCAGGAACCCATAGCCCGCGCCGGCGCCGACGAGGCCGCAGCCGGCCGACACCGCGAGCGCGCCCGGCAGGTCGAGGTCGAGATTCAGGTTCTCGAGGCCCTTGAACACCGTGACGAGCGCGATCACGAACCAGACGGTGAAGAAGAAGAGCGGCCCCCAGCGCACCGCCTCGTCTTCGGGCGACTCGCGGTCGAGGATCAGGCGGCGGATCAGCAGGAAGATCCCGAACGCGAGCGTGCCGCCGATCAGCGGCGACGTGATCCACGACGCGACGATCTGGCCGACCTTGCCCCAGCTCACCGCGTCGACGCCGAGGCCGACGGCGCCGAAGCCGACGATCGCGCCGACGATCGAGTGCGTCGTCGACACCGGCATCCCGATCGCGGTGGCGCCGAGCAGCAGCGTCGCCGCGGCGGCGAGCGCGCCGAGCATCCCGTAGAGCAGCAGCTCGGGCTGGTCGCTCAGCAGGCCCGTGTCGAGGATGTCCTTGCGCACCGTGTCGGTGACGTGGCCGCCGACGAGGAACGCGCCGCTGAACTCGAGCACCGCGGCGACGACCACCGCGGCGCCGAGCGTCAGCGCACCCGAGCCGACGCTCGTGCCCATCGCGTTGGCGACGTCGTTCGCGCCGATCGCCCAGGCCATGTACAGCGCGAGCGCGCCCGCGATCCAGATCGCGAGCGGCACGCCTTGGAAGGCCGCCTCCACGCACCCCTCGAAGCCGGCGAGCGCAGCCTGCGCCGGCCGGGCCGGAGTTTGTGACAAACGCGTGAACGCCGCACCCTGGGGGCGAGCGCCCGGGTGCGAACGGCGTTTGACTGCCGCGGCCGCTAGAAGCGGTAGCGCAGCGTCACGACCTCCCACGTGAAGTAGAAGCGGTCGTCGAAGATCTCGGCCGGCACCACGTTGAAGCCCATGTGCGAGCCCACCGCGACATGGTCGGTGACGTTGTACTCGGCGCCGAAGCCGAAGTTCAGCAGGAACTCGAGATCGTCCTGCGAGCCGCGCTGCGGGCGGGGCCGGTCGCGGTCCCAGTAGGTGAAGCCGAGGCCGAGCTGGAGGAAGGGCTCGAGGCGCTCGAGCGAGGTGTCGATCGAGCCGAGGTCGGTGCGCAGGCGGCCGAAGGCCACCGGCGAGACGATCGTGCCGTCGTCGTCGACGCCGAGGTGCACCTGCGCGCCGGCGGCGACGTGGTCGGTGAACGCGTACTCGCCCTCGAAGCCGAGCAGGAACGACTCGGGGCTCGCGGTGAACCCGAGGCCGGTGCGCAGCGAGAAGCGCCCGGCGGCCGAGGTGGGGTCGGCGTAGGGATCGTCGTACGTCTCCGTGCCGTAACGGTCCTCGTCGCGGCGCTCGTCGTAGGGCTGCGCGGCCGCCGGCGCCGTCCACAGCGCCAACACCGCCGCGGTGAGAATCACACACTTCCCGGTCGTCTCGAA
>CAZQYK010000373.1:0-3466 GCA_964597285.1 uncultured Spirochaetales bacterium | reverse complement strand
GCGCCCGACGATCGATCTCGCGGCGCTGCTCGCCGTCGCGATCGACGACGGCGTCGACGCGGCGCTGCGCCGCGCCGAGCCGCCGCACCCCGAGTACCGTGCCCTCGTCGACGCGCTCGCGCGCGCCCGCGAGCGCGGCGCGGGGGCCGACGAGGTGGAGCGCATCGCGCTCAACCTCGAGCGCTGGCGCTGGGCGCCGCGCGAGCTGGCCGAGCGGCACCTGCGCGTCGACGTCGCGGCCTACGCGCTCGAGCTGCGCGAGCCGCGCGGCCCGGCGCTCTCGATGCGCGTGATCGTCGGCGAGCCGGATCGCCCGACGCCGCTCTTGTCCGACCGCGTCGGCGCCGTCGTGCTGAACCCGTACTGGAACGTCCCGGACCGCATCGCGCGCGAGGAGCTCGTGCCGGAGCTGCGCGACGACCCCGAGCGGCTGCGCGCCGGCGCCTGGGAGGTCGTGCGCGGCGTCGGCGAGGAGGTCGAGCTCGTCGATCCCGACGGCGTCGACTGGGACGACGTCGGCGCCGAGGACTCCGGGCTGCGGCTGCGCCAGCGTCCGGGCCCGCACAACCAGCTCGGCCGCGTGAAGCTCGTGCTCGCGAACCCGCTCGACATCTACCTGCACGACACGCCGGCCGACGGCCTCTTCGACGACCCGGAGCGCGCGCTGAGCCACGGCTGCATCCGCCTCGAGCGCCCGCTCGACCTCGCGTTCCACCTGCTGCGCGGCCAGGGCCGCTGGAGCCCGGAGGCGATCCGGAGCGCGATCGACGACGGCGAGCGCGTCGAGATCGCGCTGCCGGAGCCGGTGCCGCTGTACGTCTTCTACTGGACCGCGGTGGCGCGCGAGGACGGCCGCGTCGAGCGGCGCGACGACGTCTACGGCGTCGACGCGGCGCTGCGCCGGGCGCTCGCGGCCCACGTCCGGGAGCGCAGCGAGGCGCTCGCCGCGCGCTGAGCCCGGGACGCCCGGGCGCTACTCGAGCGCCTCGCGGGTCTCGCGCTTCGCGCGCTCGATCGCCTCGTCGGCCTCGCGGCCGGCGCGCTCGAGCGGGCCGTCGTCCTCGACGATGCCGCGCAGGCCCTCGCGCGCATCCTCGGCGGCCTCGTCGAGCGCGCGGCCCGCGCGCGCGGCCGGGCCCTCCTCGCGACAGCCGGCGGCGCCGAGCGCGAGCGCCGCGGCGAGCGCGGCGGCGGTGGCGATGGAGATGCGGTGCATGGCGGTCCCCCTGTGATGGCTCATTCCTCGGGCGGCACCCCGTAGTGCTCGCAGTAGAAGCGGAAGCGCTCGCGCTCCTGCTCGCGGTCGAGGCCGGCCGCCTCGAGCGAGTAGCGGTGCGCGCCGCGTGGCCGTGCGGCGACGTAGTCGCGCATCCGCGCCAGCAGGCGCTCGTCGAGCTCCCAGCCGCAGCGCTCGTAGACGCTGCGGATCGTGCCGGCGAGGTCGTGCATCAGGTCGTGGTAGCGCACGTCGACGATCCGGTCGGCCGGGATGCGGCCGTCTCGCCTTTTCTCGATCTCGTAGCGCAGCATCAGCGCGTAGCCGTGCGCGAGCGCCGGCCCGGCGCCGTCGACGGAGACGTCGTCGCAGCGCATGTGCTTCAGCGTGCCCATCAGGTTCACCGTCGACGGGATCGACTTCAGCGGGTCGCGGTGGATCCGGATCACGCGCGCGTCGGGATAGGCGGTGAAGAGCGCCTCGAGCTGCGGCAGGTGGCTCGGCGCCTTCAGGCCCCAGCGCGTCCGGCCGCGCGCGCCACGCTGCTGGAGCGTCTTCAGCACGCGCTCGTGGTAGCGGTAGACGGCGACGTGGTCGGCGCGCGGCAGCTCGCGCTCGTAGCTCGGCACCACGTGGCAGCCGCTCCAGTGGTCCGAGACGAAGGTGTTGATCGTGACGTAGATGCACTCGTTCGGCAGGTCGCCGGAGTTCTCGTGCATCGCCGCGTACTCGGGCGCGAGGTCGGCCATGAAGACGGTCTCGGCGTCGCCGACGGCGCGCAGCCCCTCGCCAACCAGCGACTCTGCGGGGTGCAGCATCTCCCACATCGCCGGGCAGCGCGCGGCCGGGTCGAGCGCGAGCAGCTCGGAGAGGATCGACGTGCCCGAGCGCGCCATCCCGACGACGAAGCTCGGCGGCAGCAGCGGCGCGTCGAGCCACTCGGGGTGGCGCTTCCACAGCGCTGCGAGCTGGAGCCGGTTGCGCAGGCTGCGCAGCAGCTCCTGGCGCGCGACGAGGCGGCCGGCCGCGTGGAGGCGCGCCTCGTCCTCGAGCGCGCGCACGAGGCGAGCGAGCCACGCGCGCCCGTCGCCGTCGGCATCGCCCCCGTCGCCGAAGACCTCGAGTCCCCCGGTCGACGCGGCCGCGGTCGCGAGCAGCTCGTCGGGGTCGAGGCTCACGAGGTGGCGCGCGCCGCCGACGGCGGGGCCGTGCGCGATCAGGCGCCGCAGCCACTCGGGTCGATCGCCGGGCTTCCAGGACACGGGTCGCCTTCCGGCCTTACAGGTAGCGCGCCCAGAGCTGCTCGCGTCGCGCGCGCAGCCGGCGTCGCCGCTCGGCCGCGTCGACGGTCGGGTGGCCGGCCGGCACCCGCTCGCGCACTGCGTCCCAGCGCACGAGCTCGGCGCTCGGCTCCGGCGAGGTCTTCGCCCAGACCCAGCGGTAGACGAGCAGGCCGCGGCGGCGGCCCTCGCTGTCGATCCAGTTCGGCACGCCGGGGTCGCGCGCCGACAGCACGACGCGCACGCGGCCGTCGTCGTCGACGTGGAGCTGCGGGCCGGACAGGCTCGTCTGCCGGTTCGCAAAGTCGCCCGACTCGAGCCAGTCGAGCGTGTGGATGCAGAAGCCCCAGTACTGGGCCTCCGGCACCTCGCAGGTGAGCAGCAGCGCGTCGTCGGGGCCGAGGTCCCAGACGCAGCTCCCGTAGCGGATGTTGTCGGCGCCGCCGGGCGCCGCGCGCGGCGCCCCCGCGACGTTCGGCCGCGCGCGCTCGGCCGCGCTGCGCGTGTAGCGGTTCCAGTACGCCGCCGACGCGCGCACCCAGTGCGACGCGCGCGCGAGCGCGTCGGCGAGCGCGGCGGGCTCGAGCGGCGGCGGCGGCTCGCCCTCGGCGCCGAGCCGCTCGATGTGGAGCGGGGGGTGCGCGTCGCGCGCCCAGTCGGCGACGTAGGTGCGCACCTGGAACAGGCGCGCCTTCGGGTGCATCGGCATCCAGTTCACGGGGACGCCCGTGTCGGTCGAGGCCGCCGCTGCCGTCGGCTCGTCGGCCGAGAGGATCAGCTCGAGCTCGCCGCGCGGCCCTAGCTTCCAGTCGTCGAGCGACTGCTCGCTGTAGACGCCGTACTGCTCGAGCTGCATGTCGCCCTCGTGCAGCGACGCGATCAGCTGGCGCACGCCGGCGAGATCGCCCCGGACGCGGTAGCGCTCGCGCGGGTCGACGGCCGCGCGCAGGTAGACGTTGTCGGGGTTCGG
>CAZQYK010000372.1:0-6367 GCA_964597285.1 uncultured Spirochaetales bacterium | reverse complement strand
TCGAGGGCGCTCTCCTCGCTCTCGAGCATCAGGACGCCCGCTCCGGCACCGGGCACGAAGCCGCCGGCGGACGCCGACATCGGGCGCGACGCCAGCTCGGGCGTGTCGTTGTGGGTGCGGCAGAGCACGCGCATCGCGTCGAAGCCGGCCCAGATGTAGTGGCTCTCGCCCTCGACGCCGCCGCACAGCATCCGTTCGGCGCGGCCGCTGCGGATCCGCTCGAGGCCGAGCGCGATCGCCTCGGCGCCGGTGCTGCACGCGCTCGAGTTCGTCGTCACCTGGTTGCCGAGCGCGAGCAGGCCCGACACGCGCGCCGACACCCCGCTCGCCATCACCTGCTCCACCGCGGTGCTGCCGAGGCGCCGCGCGCGGCCGGCGTCGGTGAGCGGCACGACCTTCTCGCCGGTCGTGTCCATGCCGCCGATGCCGGTGCCGATCACCGCGCCGGAGTCCCAGTCGACGCGGTCGTCGCCGGGGTCGGGCCGCGCGAGGCCCGCGTCGCGCCATGCGTCGAGGGCAGCGAGCGCCGCGAAGCGGTGCGACGAGTTCATCGCCCGCAGCAGCTCCTCGTCGAAGTGCTTCTCGGCGAGCGCGTCCACCCCCTGCGGGACGCCGGCGACGCGGCTCGCGAAGCCGCACTCGGCCATCTTGTCGTGCGCGCGGATCCCCGACGTGCCGCTGCGCAGCGCGAGCTCGAAGTCGTGCGCGCCGTTCGCGTTCGGCGCGACGACGCCGAGGCCGGTGACGACGACCCGGCGCGTCGAATGCTGCGCTCCGCCGGCTCGAGTCATCGCGGAACTCCCATGCCCGAGAGCGTCCCGGAGCACACGATCGTACCGTCCTCGCGCCGCATCTCGACGCGCGCGCGCAGCTTGCGGCGCCGGAAGAACACGACGCGGCCGGTCGTCACGACGCGCTCGCCCGGTCGGACGATACCGCTGAACTCGACCTCGGCGTCGGCGAAGAGCGCCGTGTGCTTCGCGGCCTCGGCCTCGCCGACCTCCTGGGCGAGCTTGTGGATTCCGAGCGCGACGACGCCGGCCTGCGCCATCGCCTCGACGAGGATCACCCCCGGGGTCACCGGGTTGCCCGGGAAGTGGCCGCGGTAGAAGTCGGCGTCGGGGCGGAAGGTCGTCGCCGCGACGATGTGGTCGTCGGAGACCTCGAGGATCTCGTCGATGAAGCGGAACGGCGGCTGCTGGGGCACCGCGGCGAGGACGGCTTCGGGCGTCACGATCCGTCCTCCCCGGAGCGCTCGTCCCGCCCGGTCCGCTCCATCTGCCCCCCGCGGGAGTTCTCGCCCGGGCTCGGGTAGTCGCGGTACGCGATGCCCTGGAAGGTCCCGACGCGCGCGCGCCGCAGCGTGTAGATCGGGTCGCCGTCGACCGACAGCGTCGCGTCGCCGATCACGAGCGACGCGCCGGCGCGCTCGAGCAGGGTGAAGCGGCGCACGGCGACCTCGGTGCGCACGACCGAGTCGTGCGGCCGGATCTGGCCCGCGAACTCGATCTCGCCGCAGCCGAGCGCGCGGCCCGAGCCGAGCCCGCCGCTCCACGCGCAGAAGAAGCCGAGCAGCTGCCAGACGCCGTCGACGCCGAGACAGCCCGGCTGAACCGGGTCGCCGGCGAAGTGGCACTGGAAGAACCAGTCGCCCTTGCGCACGTCGCGCTCGGCGACGATGCGCCCGCGCGCGCCGTCGCGCTCGATCGACACGATCCGGTCGAGCATCAGCAGCGGCGGCAGCGGAAGCCGCGCGTCGAAGCTCTCCGGCGCGTCCTCGACGAGCCGGCCGTGCGCGAACGCGAGCAGCTCGTCGTACGCGAACGAGCCGCGGGCGCGGAACTCGGCGTACTTCACGCCTCGGCCCCCTCGCCGAAGCGCACCAGGTAGCTCGCCCAGGTGAGGCCGGCGCCGACGCCGGCCACCGCGACGTCGTCGCGCTCCGCCCACTTCTCCCAGCGCATCGACAGCACGCTCGCGGCGCTCGCCGCGCCGGTGTTGCCGTACCACTCGACGTTCGTGTGGTGGCGCTCGGGCTCGATGCCGGCGCTGCGCTGCACCGCCTCGAGCATCCGCAGGTTGGCCTGATGGCCCACGAAGTGGAGCGTGCGGTCGCTCCGCTCCCAGTCGGCGCGCAGGCGCGTCACGCCCTGGATCATGCGCTTGATCCCGAACATCTGCACGGCGCGACCGTCCTGGCGGAAGTGGCCGCCGCGGGGAACGACGACCTTGCTCCACGCGGCCGGGCTGCTCGCGAGGTCGCTGCCGACGACGCGCGCGGGCGCCGGGTGGCGCGTCGACACGACGGCCGCCGCGGCGCCGTCGCCCCACAGCACCGCCGCCGAGCGGTCGTCGTAGTCGACCGTCGTCGTCAGCGTGTCGACGGCGACGAGCAGCAGCCAGTCGGGCAGCCGCGCGGGGTCCATCAGCGACGCCAGGTGCAGCTGCGCGTAGAAGCTCGTGCCGGCCGACGCGACGTCGACCGCCGGCACCTCGACGCCGAGCTCGGCCGCGACGTGGCAGGCCTCGGCCGGCGCGCTGGTGGTCGCGGCCGAGCTTCCGGCGAGCACCATTCCGATCTGGGCCGCCTCGACGCCGGCGCGGGCGAGCGCGAGGCGCGCGGCCGCGGCCCCGAGCGTCGCGTTGCTCGCGGTCGCCGCCTCGAGCGCCGCGCGCGGCTCGCGGTTGCGGGTCTCGCGGAGGTAGTCGAGCGGCAGCACGGTGCGCCGGCTGCGGATGCCGGTGCGCTCGAGGATCCAGGCCTCGTCGGTGCCGATGTCGAGCGCCTCGAGGAAGCGGTTCGTGATCTCCGCCTCGGGGTGCGCGTGTCCGAGTCCGTGCAGATAGAGCATCGAGCGAGAGCTCCCAGGCGTCCCGGGCTTTTCCCCAGGGGGAACGGCGACCGGCGCCGACCGGCCCGCCGGGCGGGCGGCCGGGCATGAAGACCTCACCTCTGGCTGGGGAGCGCCGGCCTCGGTCGGGATCGCACCGCGCGGCCGGCGGGGGACCGGAGGATTATGACCCGGAGTCACTTCTTGTCAACGGAGCCCCGGAGCCGCCCCGAATCACTAGACTGGCGCGCCATGGGCGGACGGGTTCGGGTCGAGCGGGACGCGGCGGACGGGCGGGTCGGGTGGATCGTCTTCGATCACCCGGAGCGGCACAACGCGATCAGCACCGAGATGTGGCGGCAGATCCCCGAGGCGGTCGCCGATCTCGAGCGCGACCGGGACGTGCGCGTCGCGATCCTTCGCGGCGAGGGCGAGACGGCCTTCGTCGCCGGCGCCGACATCTCCGAGTTCGGCGAGATGCGCACCGGCAGGGCCGCGCTCCAGTACGACCTCGAGGGCGCGCGCGCGTTCGGCGCGCTCGCCGGCTTCTCGAAGCCGCTGCTCGCGATGATCCGCGGCCACTGCGTCGGCGGCGGCGTCGCGATCGCGCTCTGCGCCGACCTCCGCTACGCCGCGTCCGACGCGGGCTTCGCGGTGCCGGCCGCCCGCCTCGGCCTCGGCTACCACGTCGCCGGGATCGAGATGCTCCAGCGCCTCGTCGGCCCGGCGCGCGCGAAGGAGATCTTCTTCACCGCGCGCCGCTACCCGGCCGACGAGGCCCTCGCGATCGGCCTCGTCGACGCGGTGCTGCCGCCCGCCGGGCTCGAGGCCCACGTGCGCGACACCGCGCTGCGAATCGCCGCGAACGCACCGCTGACCGTGCGCAGCGTCAAGCGCATCGTCGGCGAGCTCGCGAAGCCCGAGTCGCAGCGCGACCTCGACGCCGCGAACGCGTCGATCCAGGCCTGCTTCGAGAGCGAGGACTACCGCGAGGGCGTGCGCGCCTTCCTCGAGAAACGCCCGCCGCGCTTCGAAGGGCGCTAGGCGGCCCATCCCGTGACGGCCCCGCTCGCCGGCGTGCGCGTCCTCGACCTGACGCGCTTCCTCGCCGGGCCGTACTGCACGATGCTGCTCGCCGACTACGGCGCCGACGTCGTGAAGCTCGAGTCGCCCGAGGGCCGCGAGTTCCGGATGCCCGGCGGCAAGCGCGACTCCTACTTCTTCCTGTCGGCGAACCGCGGCAAGCGCTCGCTGACGCTCGACCTGCGCCGCCCCGAGGCGCGCGAGCTCGTGCTGCGGATCCTGCCGCGCTTCGACGTGCTGGTCGAGAACTTCCGCCCCGACGTGATGGAGCGCTTCGGGCTCGCGGGCGAGAGCCTCGTCGAGCGCTTCCCGCGCCTCGTGTACTGCGGCATCTCGGGCTTCGGGCCCGACGGGCCCTACCGCGACCGGCCCGGGCTCGACCAGATCGCGCAGGGGATGAGCGGCTTCATGAGCCTGACCGGCACCGAGGAGACCGGACCCACGCGCGCGGGCATCGCCATCGGCGACGTGCTGGCCGGCATGTTCGCCGCGCACGGCATCCAGCTCGCGCTGCTCGAGCGCGAGCGCAGCGGCCGCGGCCAGGTCGTGCACACGTCGCTTCTCGAGTCGATGATCGCGGTGCTGTCGTGGGGCGCCGGGATGTACTTCGAGAGCGGACGCGCGCCCGGCCCGGCCGGCCAGCACCACCCGCTCTCGTCGCCCTACGGCCGCTTCCGCGCGCGCGACGGCTGGCTGAACCTCGCCGCGGCGAGCGACGCGATGTGGCGTCGGCTCGTCGACGCGCTCGAGCGCCCCGAGTGGCTCGCCGACCCGCGCTTCGAGTCGTCGGTCGCGCGCCTCGTGAACCGCGCCGCGCTCACCGGCGCGATCGAGGAGCGGCTCGCGTCGGGCGACGTCGCGCACTGGGTCGACGTGCTGAACCGCGCCGGCGTCCCGTGCGGGCCGGTGCTCGACCTCGAGCAGGTGTTCGCCGACCCGCAGGTCGCCGTGCGCCGGATGCGCCTCGAGCTGCCGCACCCCGAGATCGGCACCTTCCAGACGACGGGGCTGCCGGTGAAGCTCTCGCGCACGCCGGGCGCCGTCGAGCGGCGCCCGCCGCTGCACGGCGAGCACTCGGACGAGGTGCTGCGCGAGTGCGGTCTCGACGACGGCGAGATCGCCGCGCTGCGCCGCGACGGCGTCGTCGGCCCGGCGGCGGGCGCTTGAGCCGCGGCTCGCGCCTCGCGGCGATCGACTGGCTGCGCGGCCTCGTGATGGTCGTGATGGCGGTCGACCACGCCTCGGGCGCGTTCAACGCCGGCCGCACCGCGGTCGACTCGATCTACCCCGTCGACGCGTTCTTCGTCGGCGCGTGGGAGCCGGGTACGCCGCTGCCGCCGGCGCAGTTCTGGACGCGCTGGATCACGCACCTGTGCGCGCCGACCTTCCTGTTCCTCTCGGGCACGTCGCTCGCGCTCTCGACCGCGGGCCGCGCGGCGCGTGGCGCGTCGCCGGGAGAGATCGACCGCCACCTCGTCGTCCGCGGCGCGCTGCTCGTCGCGTTCGACGCGCTGTGGCTCTCGCTCCTGCCGTCGGCGATCGCCGGCCACTACCTGCTCGTGCTCCAGGTGCTGTTCGCGATCGGCGCGTCTCTCGTCGCGATGGCGCTCTTGCGCCGGCTGCCGACGCCGCTGCTCGTCGCGCTCGCGCTCGCGTGGCTCGCCGGCGGCGAGCTCGCGACGCGCGCGCTCGCACCGGTGGCCGAGCAGGTCGACCCGCCGGCGGCGCTGCTCGTCGCGCCGGGCAGCGTCGGTCTCGGCCTCGTCGCGTATCCGGTGCTGCCGTGGCTCGCGATGATGATGCTCGGCTGGGCCTTCGGCGCGCACCTGCTGCGGCTGCGCAGCGAGGGCCGCCCGGCGACCGACGCGGCCGGCCGTTGCGCCGCGGCGGGCGTCGCGGCGCTCGCGCTCTTCGCCGCCGTGCGCGGCGCGAACGGCTACGGGAACCTGGGCCTGCTGCGCGAGGGAGGCTCGCTCGTGCAGTGGCTGCACGTCAGCAAGTATCCGCCGAGCCTGAGCTTCACCGCGCTCGAGCTCGGCCTGATGGCGCTCGCGCTCGCGGCGCTGCTCGCGCTCGAGCGCCGCCTGTCGGGCGCGCCGAATCCGCGCAACCCCTTCCTCGTGCTCGGCCGCACGGCGCTCTTCTTCTACCTGCTGCACTTCCCGCTGCTCGGCGTCGGCGCGGCCGCGACCGGCCTCGTCGCCCGCGGCGGGCTCGCGCACGCCTGGGTCGCCGCGGCCGCGGTCGTCGCGCTGATGTACCCGCTGTGTCTCGGGTACGGCCGCTACAAGGCGGCGCACCCGGACGGCTGGGCGCAGTACGTCTAGCGATCGAGCGGGGGCTTCGCGCCCCAGTGTCACCCGCCTCCGGCCGCGCGCGGCAGGTGCAGTTTTCCCCGCACGCGGCCATCGCGCCGGGATAGGATGCGCGCGGTCCGAACCCCGGGAGGTGCA
>CAZQYK010000371.1:0-2890 GCA_964597285.1 uncultured Spirochaetales bacterium | reverse complement strand
GCAATCCGGCGCCGAAGGACACGAAGGAGTACGTCAACGACAAGGTCCGCTCGGCGATGTGGCTGATCAAGTCGATCCACCAGCGCCAGCGCACGATCTACAAGGTGATGCAGAGCATCATCCGGCACCAGCGCGAGTTCTTCGAGCGGGGTATCAACTATCTCAAGCCCCTGAACCTCCGCGACGTCGCCGACGACATCGAGATGCACGAGTCGACCGTCAGTCGCGTGACGACCAACAAGTACGCGCACACGCCGCAGGGCATCTTCGAGCTCAAGTACTTCTTCAACTCGAGCATCAGCCGCGTGCAGGGCGACGCGATCGCGAGCGAGAGCGTCAAGGAGCGCATCCGGCGCCTGATCCTGAACGAGGACCCGCGCCGCCCGCTCTCGGACCAGCGCATCGCCGAGATGCTGCGGGTCGCCAACATCGACATCGCGCGGCGTACGGTCACGAAGTACCGCGAGTCGATGAATCTCCTCTCGTCGACGAAGCGTCGACAGGTCGGCTAGATTGCGTCCTCCCAAGCCCGGGGCATCCGCATGAAGATCATGGAGATCCTCGTCAAGGAGGCCGTGATCCTGGATCTCGGCGTCCGGACGAAGCGCGAGGTGCTGGCCGAGATGGCGGCCAGCCTCGCGAAGGTCGAGCCGCAGATCGAGGCCGACCGGCTCCTCGAGGTGCTGATGGAGCGCGAGGCGCTGCAGAGCACCGGAATCGGCGAGGGGGTCGCGATCCCCCACGGGAAGCTCGCGGGCCTGAGCCGGCTCGTCGCCACGTTCGCGCGCAGCCGCGAGGGCATCGATTTCGAGTCGATCGACGGCCAGCCGACGCATCACTTCTTCCTGCTGGTGGTGCCCGAGCACTCGGGCGGGCAGTACCTGAAGGCGCTCGCCCGCATCTCGCGCTTCTTCCGCGACCCGGCGTTCCGAGAGAGCCTCAGCGCGGGCGAGACGCTGGAGGACGTGATCCGCGCCATCGAGGAAGAAGACGCGAAGCTCTGACGTGCCCTGACGTGCGTTTCCACGGCGTGCTGGTCGAGGTGGACGGGACGGGGGTCCTGATCGCCGGCCCGAGCGGGGCCGGAAAGAGCGCGTGCGCGCTCGAGCTGATCGCGCGCGGTCACCGCCTCGTCGCCGACGACGCGGTCGAGCTCGAGCGCGACGGCGAGCGCGTGGTCGGACGCGCGGCGCGGGCGGTCGGCCCGTACCTCGAGATCCGCGGACTCGGGATCCTGTCGGTGCCGGAGCTGTACGGGCCCGACGCAGTCGCCGAGAGCGCGAGCGTCGAGCTCGTGTGCCGGCTCGCGCCCGACGGCGCCGAGCTCGACCTCACCGGCCTCGACGAGGCGCGCGAGGAGCTGCTCGGCGTCGCGCTGCCGCGCGTCGTGCTGCCGGCGCGGCTCGGCGCGAGCCTCGCGACGGTCGTCGACGCGGCGGTCCGCGAGCAGCGGCGGCGCCGGAGCGGCGAGGGCTCGGCGCGCGGCTTCGACGCGCGGCTGCGGCGCCTGACGGGGCCAGCCGGATGATCGGCCCGCGCGTCGTCGTCGTCAGCGGGCTGTCGGGCAGCGGCAAGTGCACCGCGATGGCCGCGCTCGAGGACAGCGGCTTCTACTGCGCCGACAACCTGCCCGCGCCGCTGATCGAGCAGTTTCTCGATCTCTGCGCCAAGGCCTCGCCGCCGATCGAGAAGATCGCGCTCGCGCTCGACGCGCGCGAGGTGCCCTTCCTGGCCGCGATCCCAGGCGTGCTCGCGCGGCTGCGCGACGCCGGCCACCGCGTGGAGCTGATCTACCTCGAATGCTCGGAGCAGGAGCTGGTGCGCCGCTACCGCGAGACCCGCCGGGTCCACCCGCTGTCGCCGTCCGGCTCGGTCGAGGAGGGCATCGCCGCCGAGCGGGGCCTGCTGCGCGATCTGGCCCGGCTCGCCGACCGCTCGCTCGACACGAGCGCGATGAACGTCCACCAGCTGAAGGCCGCGATGATCCAGACCGTCTCGGGCCAGAGCCGGCCGACCGTCGTGAACCTCGTCAGCTTCGGCTTCCGCTACGGGACGCCCGACGCGCTCGAGATGCTCTTCGACGCCCGCTTCCTGCCGAACCCGTACTTCGAGGACGCGCTGCGCGACCGCACCGGCCGGGAGCCGCGCGTCGCCGAGTACGTGCTGAAGTCCGAGCGCGGAGCCGCGTTCAGCGAGCGGCTGCGCGACTGGCTCCGCTTCCTGCTACCCCTCTACGACGGGGAGGGGAAGGCGTACGTGACGATCGGGGTGGGCTGCACGGGGGGGCGGCACCGGTCCGTCGCGGTGGCCGAGGCGGTGGCGTCGGCGCTGCGCGCGGAGGGCCGCGAGGTCAACGTCGAGCACCGCGACGTGGAGAAGAGCGCATGAAGCCGGGCATCGTCGTCGTGACCCACTACCGGCTGGGCGAGGAGTTCCTGCAGGCGCTGCGGCTGATCGTCCCGGAGGCCCCGCAGTTCCAGTCGGTGTCGGTCGAGCCGACGCAGTCGGTCGAGGAGATGCGCAGCCGGATCTCCGACGCGCTGAAGACCGCCGACGCCGGGCACGGCGTGCTCGTGCTCACCGACATGTTCGGCGGCACGCCCTCGAACATCGCGCTCTCGTTCCTCGACGAGCACCGCGTCGAGGTCGTGACGGGTGTCAACCTCCCGATGCTGATCAAGCTGGCCACGCTGGGGGAGGAGAAGCCCCTGGCGGAGCTGGCGCCCTTCATCAAGGGCTACGGCCAGCGCAACATCTCCGTGGCCAGCGAGATCCTGCCGGACCCGACGACGTGAGCGCGTCCTGCGAGGGGGTGTTCACCATCCGCAGCGAGCTCGGGCTCCACGCCCGGCCCGCCGGACTGTTCGTCTCCCGCGCCGGACGCTTCGTC
>CAZQYK010000370.1:0-3773 GCA_964597285.1 uncultured Spirochaetales bacterium | reverse complement strand
TGCCGCGCGAGGGTGTCCGCGAGCCGCGTGCGCTGCCCTCCGAGCTCCGCGATGCGGCGCCGCGCACTCTCCGCGGCGCGGCGCAGCGGGAGCAGCTTGCGCACGGAGAAGCGCGCCAGCTCCTCCTTGCCGCCGGCGAGGGCGAGCTCGACGTCGTCGTCGAGGGACGCCGCCTCCGTCTCCAGACGCTCGGCCTCCTCGGCGAGGCGGCGCGTCTCCTCCGCCAGCGCGTCGGCCTGCGCGCGCTTGCGGTCGAGCTCGAGCTCCGCCTCGCGCAGGTGCTGCTTCGCGAGCAGCGTGCGCTCCTCGAGCTGCTCGAGCACGCCGTGGGCGTCGGCCTTCACGAGCTGGGTCAGTCGGTCGAGAAGCCTCATCGCGGGTCCTTCCTGTGTCTGGGGTTCCGGGTGAATCGGGCCGCCTAGCGCTTCGCGCCGGCGCGCTGGGCGTCGCGGCCGCTCTCGAGCAGCGACTTGCCGAGCCGGTTGCGCTCCTCGGGCCGCGCCGCGGCCGGCGACGCGACGGCGTCGGCGAGCGCGTCGAGCTCGCGCATCTCGTCCGCGGAGACGGACCCGAGCGCGCGCTCCTGCTCGGCGCTCGACTTCGCGCGCCACGCCTCGACCTCGGCGAGCGCCTCGTCCTGCCGCCCCTCGGCGACCTTGCGCGCGACGCGCTGCTTCAGCGCGCCGAGCGCGTCGGTGACGTTCGCGCGGTTGTAGGCCCCGGCGTCGAACGACGCGTAGTAGGCGTCGTCGTCGGCGACGCAGGCCACCCGCGGCAGCTCGGCGAGCGCGACGCGGCGCGTCTCGCCGCCCAGCGTCGTGAACTCGACCGAGAGCGCGCCGAGCGCCACCTCGCCGGCGCTCCCGGTCGGCGCGCGGAAGGTCAGCCAGACGCGCCGCTCCTGGCCGGCGAAGAGGTCGCCGGGCCGGAACGCGAGCGCGCCGTCGCCCGCGCTCGCGAGCGGATAGCCGCTCGCGCTCTCGAGCCGCGCGCCGCCGGCCGGCGCGACCCGCACCGCGAGCCCGCGCGCGATCGTCTCGCGCGCCGCCGCGAACTCGTCGCGAAACACGCCGGCCAGCCGCTCGAAGTCGGGCAGGTAGTAGAAGTTGCCGGCGCCGGCGTCGGCGAGCGCGCTCATCACGGTCTCGTCGAATCCGCCGCCGATGCCGACCGACGACAGCACGTACTCGCCGCCGCGCGCGCGGCCGGCGCGCGCGCGCAGGCCGTCGAGGCTGTAGTCGCCCTGGTTCGCGAGCCCGTCCGAGAGCACGATCACGCGCGGCGCGCGGCCGGCGCGCTGCTCCGCGGCGACGAGCGCGTGGGCCGCGTCGAGACCGCCGGCCATGTGCGTTCCGCCGCCGGCCGCGAGCACGTCGATGCGCGCGAGCCAGCGCGCGCGGCTCTCTGCGCCGACGGCCTCGAGCCGAACGTCGACGCTCGCGTCCGACGCATAGCTCACGAGCGCGAAGCGATCGCCGGCCGCGAGCTGTGACACGAGCTCGCGCACGGCGCCCTTCGCGGTCTCGAGCGGCTGGCCCTCCATCGAGCCGGAGCGGTCGAGTACGACGACGAGGTCGGTGGGCGCGAGCCCGACGCCCGGGCGCTGCGCGGCGTCGCGGCCGCGCAGTACGAGCTCGACGCGCACGAGGCCGTCGCCGTTCTGGAGCACGGAGCTCCGGTCGAGATGGGCTTCGAGCGCGACGATCTCGTCGCCTGCGTGGCCCGTGCGCACGCGGGTCTCGGGCGGTCGTGCGAGGCGCGCCGCCGCGCCGAGCGCGAGCGTCGCGGCGAGCAAGAGCGCGCCCATCGCGAGGCGGCGGGTGCGCGGTGCGTTTCGGGGGGCGTCGGCGGCGGGATCGGTCATCGCGGGTCTCCTTCGTGGCGGCGCGGCGCAGCGGCCGCGGCATCGGGAAGTGTCGGCTACGGGCGCCGAGCAAGCCGTCAAACGCGCGTAAACTCGCGCGCCCGCGCTTTACATCCGCTTTACGGCGGGCCCCGGACGGCCGATCTAGACTGGGCCGCGATGCCGCCGAACGCGCCCGCCGTGCTCGTCGTCGAGGACGAGGAGTCGATCCGCAAGGGTCTGTGCGACGTGCTGGCGTTCCGCGGCTATGCGCCCGAGGGCGTCGAGCGCGGCGACGACGGGCTTCGACGCGGCCTCGCCGGCCGCCACGCGCTGGTGTTGCTCGACGTGATGCTGCCCGGCCGCAACGGCTTCGAGGTGTGCCGCGAGCTGCGCGCCGCGTGGCCCGAGCTTTCGATCCTGATGCTCACCGCGCGCGGCTCGGAGGCGGACGTGCTCGAGGGCTTCCGCGCCGGCGCCGACGACTACGTGACGAAGCCCTTCTCGGTGGCCGAGATGGTCGCGCGCGTCGAGGCGCTGCTGCGCCGCGCCGGCGCGCGCGCGCCGGAGCCCGACGCGCCGCCCTTCGACTTCGGCCCGTGGCGGATCGACCCGCACACGCGCCGCGCCGAGCGCGGCTCGGAGGCGGTCGAGCTGACGCAGCTCGAGGCCTCACTCGCGGCGCTCTTCGCGCGCGAGCGCGGGCGCCTGCTGTCGCGGCGGCGGCTGCTGAAGGAGGTCTGGGAGGTCGCGTCGCCGGAGCGCATCGAGACGCGCACGGTCGACATGCACGTCGCGAAGCTGCGCCGCAAGCTCGGCGAGGCGCTGATCCGGACGGTGCGCGGCGAGGGCTACCGCTTCGGCGGTTGAGGGCCGTGCGATGAGAGGCGTGCGGATCGCGCTGGCGCTGGCGTCGCTCGCGGCGCTCGCGCTCGTGGCGCTGCTCGGCTGGCGCGCGCAGCAGGGGCTCGCGGTCGAGCGCGCGCTGCGCCACGAGGCGGTGGCCGAGCGCGCGTTCGAGGAGATGGAGCGCGCGCTCTCGCGCGTGCTCGAGCGCGAGGAGGCGCGCGCGTTCGAGGAGTACACCTTCTACCTGCCGTCGACCGGCGCGCGCTCGCCGCTCGCGTCGGGGCTCGAGCCCTTCGTCGTCGGCGCGTTCCAGCTCGACGCCCGGGGCGCGCTGACGACGCCGCACGAGCCGCGCGACCCCGACGCGGCGCGCGCGCGAGGCGACTGGCCGCCGGACGCGGCGTCGCGCGCCGCGCGCGCGCGCGTGCGCGCGACGGTCGCGGCGCGGTGGGAGGGGGGCGCGCGCGACGAGACCGAGCGCGACGCGCTCGCGAAGCGCGAGACGCCGGCAGCGGACTTGCAACAGAAGACCCAGGAGCCCGGTACGACGCGCGTCGTCGCCGGTCCCGGCGTGGAGCTCGGCGATGCGAAGGAGTTCGAGGAGGGCGCCGCGCTCGGCGAGAAGCGCCAGGCGCGCAACGCCTTCGACGTGCTCGAGAGCCTGAACCGCGCCGCCGACGACCGGGCGGAGCGCAAGCAGAAGGTCGCCGAGGCGCCGCCGCTCGCGGTGTACGGGCCGGCGGCCGAGGAGCAGGAGGCGGCGCCGCAGGCGTTCGCCGACGCCGATGCCGCGCTCCGGTCCGGCGCGTCGGGCCGACGCAGCGACCTGCGCGCAGCGGCGCCGAGCGCGGCGCTCGGGGCCGACGCCCCCAGCGCCGACTCGGCACTGCCCGCCGCGGAGTCGTTCGCCTCCGAGCCCGCTGCGGCGCCGAGCGCGCCGGCGTCGCCGCCGCCGCGCGCGCGCGCGAACGTGCGCATCGCGCTCGACCCGATGGTCGGCGTCGCGGCCGGCGACGACGCGCTCGTCGTCTACCGCACCGTGCTCGTCGACGAACGCGGCTGGCGGCAGGGCCTCGTGCTC
>CAZQYK010000369.1:0-6039 GCA_964597285.1 uncultured Spirochaetales bacterium | reverse complement strand
AGAAACCCTTGATGGACGCCCGGGCCAGGTCTTCATGCACACGGGGGGCGATGCGGAAGGCATACGACGCCCCCAGGCCGGGCACGCTCACCACGTAGGCCCCCGTGTCCCGGAGCACCGTGAAATCGGCCTGCCGCACCGTTTCGCCGGCGGGGTCCCAGGGCTCCGCCGCTCGTCTGATCCGCTCCGCGGCGGCGGCCGCGTCGCCGCCGTTCCGACCGACACTTTAGAGTGTCGATCCGGAGGATCCGACGAGCTCCGCCGCGCGCCGGCCGGTGCGCGGCGATGGAGGGAGACCGATGCGACGGGCATCGCGATGGACGGTGCAGGTGCCGCTCGCGGGTCTGCTGGCCCTGGGGCCGGTGGGCGCGAGGGCCGAGGAGCCGGAGCCGAAGGTCTCCGGAGAACGCGGAGATCTCGAGGAACGCCTCGACGAGGTGATCGAACGCAACCGCGAGCTCGAGCGGGAGCTCGGCGAGCTGCGCGACGAGGTCCGCTCGGACCGGGAGGCGACGCCCCCGCCCGACGAGGCGACGCCCGCCGCCGACGGCGCGCTGTGGTCGCGCCGGGTCGGCGCGGCGAACCTCCAGCTCCTCGACCTCTCGGTCGACGTGCTGGCCGCGGCCGGGGGGTCGAACGCGCGCGACGACGTGATCGAGCAGCTCCAGGGCGGCGGCCACGACCCGCGCCAGCGCGGCTTCACGCTCCAGAACGTCGAGCTCTCGTTCCAGGGCGCCGTCGACCCGTACGTCACCGGCGAAGTGCACCTGATCTACTTCCTCGACCCCGAGGGCGAGTCGCGCTTCGAGGTCGAGGAGGCCTTCCTCCAGACGATCGCGCTGCCCTTCGGGCTCGACGACCACGGCTTCCAGGTCGAGGGCGGGCACTTCTTCACCGAGTTCGGCCGCATCAACCCGCGCCACCCGCATGCCTGGGACTGGATGGACCAGCCCTTCGTGCTGTCGCGCGTTTTCGGCGAGGACGGGCTGCGCGCGCCGGGCGTGCGCGTCGGCTGGCTGCTGCCGCTGCTGCCGTGGCACGCGGAGCTCCACGGCGGGATGCAGCAGGCCGAGGGCGAGACGATGGTGAGCTTCCTCGGCAACGACGAGGTGTTCGAGGAGCGTGCCGTCGGCGGCCGCCCCTTCGGCGACCCGCGCGTGCAGGGGCTCGAGGACTTCACCTACCTCGTGCGTCTCGCGAACGGCTTCGACCTCTCCGAGACGATCACCGCGCAGCTCGGCGGCTCGGCCTTGTTCGGGCCCAACGGCACCGGCCGCGCCGGACGCACCGAGATCTACGGCGCCGACCTGATGCTCAAGTGGGTGCCGCTCGACGCGTCGCGCGGCTGGCCCTTCGTGAAGCTCGAGGGCGAGGCGCTGTACCGGCGCTACCGCGCCGACGGCTTCTTCGGCGAGTTCGACGAAGTGCCCGACGTCACCGCGCCGAGCGACACGCTGCACGACCACGGCTTCTACGTGCAGGCGCTGTGGGGCTTCTTCCCGCGCTGGGCGGCCGGCGTGCGCTACGAGCACGGCAAGGGCCATGGCCAGAACCTCGAGTTCGACGGCGTCGACACCTTCGTCGAGGTGCCGCGCAGCCTCGACCCGCTGCGCTCGCGACGCCACCGCGTGTCGCCGCTGCTCGTGTTCCATCCGTCGCACTTCGCGCGGTTCCGGCTCCAGTACAACTACGACCACGTCCAGTTCGCGCGCCGCGACCACATCCACTCGGTGTGGCTCGGCGTCGAGTTCCTCTACGGCGCCCACCCGGCGCACGACCTGTGAAGGGGCGAGCGATGAAGGCCTCGATCCGAAGCCGCGCTGCCCGCGCGGCCTGGACCCCGATCCTGTTCCTGCTCGTGGGCGCGCTCGCGGCTCCCGCCGCCGGCAAACCGCTGCGCGTCGTCGCGACCGCGCCCGACCTGGCCGACCTTGCGCGAGCGGTCGGCGGCGACGCGGTCGACGTGACGAGCCTCGCGAAGGGCCCCCAGGACGTGCACTTCGTCGAGCCACGCCCGAGCTTCGTGCGCGCGCTGCACCGCGCCGACGCGCTCGTCGTGGCCGGCATGGACCTCGAGATCGGCTGGCTGCCGGCCCTGCTGCGCAGCGCCCGCAACGGCGACGTGAGCCCCGGCGGCCGCGGCTACGTCGACGCCTCGCGCGCGATCGCGCCGCTCGAGGTGCCGACGTCGCGCGTCGACCGTTCGATGGGCGACGTGCACGTCTACGGCAATCCGCACTACCTGACCGATCCGCTGAACGGGCTCGCGGTGGCCCGGCTGCTGCGCGACCGCTTCTCCGAGCTGCGCCCCGACGCGGCGGAGACCTTCGCCACGGGGTACGCGCGCTTCGGTGCACAGCTCGTCGACGCGCTGGTCGGCGCCGAGCTCGCCGCCGGCGAGGACCCCGACGAGGTCGCGGCGCGCCTCGCGGCCGGAGCGCTCGACGAGGCCCCCGGTCTCGGTGGGTGGCTCGGAGCCGCGCGCCGGGCGGGCCCGCTGCGCGCGGTGCAGGACCACCGCTACTGGCCCTACTTCGCGCAGCGCTTCGGGCTCGAGCTGGTCGACACCCTCGAGCCGAAGCCGGGCATCGCGCCGAGCACCCGGCACCTCCAGCGCGTGATCGCGCGGATCCGCGCCGAGGGCGTGACGCTGCTGCTCGCGACGCCGTACTTCGACCCGCGCCACGCGCGTTTCGTCGCGGAGCAGACCGGAGTCCGGGTCGTTCCGATGGCGCACCAGGCGGGGTCGCGCTCCGGCGCCGACGGCTACCTCGAGGCGATCGATCACAACGTGCGCGAGGTCTTCGGCGGAGGCGGGGGATGAGCGCGCCTCCGGTGATCGAGGCGCGCGGCCTCGCGCTCGGCTACCGCGGTCGTCCGGTGCTCGTCGGGGTCGACTGGACCGTGTGCGCCGGCGAGTACTGGTTCCTGCTCGGGCCGAACGGCAGCGGCAAGACGACCCTCTTGCGCGCGGTGCTCGGGCTGCTGCCGCCATCGGCCGGGACGCTGCGCCGCGATCCGGACGCCGCGTCGCTCGAGCAGACCGGCTTCGTGCCGCAGCGAAGCCGCACGAACCCGACCCTGCCGACGACGGTGCGCGAGTTCGTCGGCCTCGGCGCGGTGGGCCTTCCGCGCGCGGCGCGCGACCCGGACTCCCTCGCCTGGGCGCTCGAGCGCGTCGGGCTCGCGGGCCTCGCCGGGCGCGACCTGCGCGCGCTGTCGGGCGGCCAGCGCCAGCGCGCGCTCGTCGCGCGCGCACTCGTGCGGCGCCCGCGCCTGCTGGTGCTCGACGAGCCGACCGCGGGCCTCGACGTCGCGTCGGCGGAGGCCTTCCTCGAGACGATCGACGAGCTGCACCGCACGGAGCGGCTGACGCTGCTCTTCGTCACCCACGAGCTGCACACCGCCGCGCGCTTCGCGACCCACGTGGCGCTCTTCTCCGACGGCCGGGTCCGGGCCGGTCCGCGCGACGCGGTGCTCGTGCGCGCCGATCTCGAGGCGGCCTTCGGCGTTCCGCCCGAGCGCCTCGACGGGCTGCGCCTGTGATCGGAGCGTTCCTCGACTCCTGGGCGCTGTTCCAGAACGCGTACCTCGCCGGCTGGGCGATCGCGCTCGTGCTCGCGCTCGTCGGCGTCTGGGTGGTCGCCCGAGACCAGATCTTCCTCGGCGTCGCGGTCGCGCAGGCATCGACGCTCGGCGTCGCGGCGGCGCTGTGGCTCGGCGGGATCGGCGCCGGCGCCGCCGTGCTCGAGACGCTCGGCGGCGACGCCGTCGCCTCGGCGCTCGCGGTCGCGGCGTCGGTGGCCACCGCGCTCGCGACGGTGCTGCGCCGCGACGGCGGCGGCGAGAGCGCCGAGGCAGTGACCGGCTGGGTGTTCCTCGTCGCCGCGAGCGTGCCGACGCTTCTGCTCGCGGGCGATCCACACGGGCTCGAGGAAGTGCACCAGCTGCTCTTCTCGACGCTGATCGGGGCGACCCGGCTCGACCTCGCGCTCTTCGCCGCGCTCGCCGCGGCGACGCTCGCGCTCGCGCTGCGCCATCACGAGGTGCTGCGCCTGCTCGCGATCGACCCCGAGATCGCGCCGGCGGTGGGCCTGCCCGCGCGGCGCTGGCACGCGGCACTCGCGATCTGGCTCGGGCTCGCGGTGGGCTTGTCGATCCGCGTCTCGGGCACGCTCTACACCTTCGGCTGCCTCGTGCTGCCGGCGCTCGTCGCGAAGCACTGGGTGCGCGACGTGCGAGCGCTGATGCTCGCCGCGCCGGCCGTCGCGCTCGCCGGCGCGGTGGCCGGCTTCGTCGTCGCGAACCACACCGACACGCCGCCGGCCCACGCGACCGTGGCGCTGCTGTGCGCGGCGCTCGCCGCGTCGTGGCTGCGCGCGCGGCTTCGACGCGCGTGAGTCGAGCGCTCGGCCCTGTACTACCTTCGCACCTCGCGAACCGACGACGCCGTCCGGGGTTGGGATGAGACTCGAATCGTCGCGCCGTGCTCTGCCTCCGCTGGCGCGCATGCTCTCGCCGCTCGTGACGATCCTCGCGATCGCTGGCTGTGCAGAGGAGCCTGCCGGGCCTTCGAGCCCCGGCGCGTCGGAGACCCTCCAGGAGGCCGTCGAGGATCGGAGCGTCGAGCTGATCTACGTCCCCGCCTACACCCATGCGCTCGACCAGGGCGGGCGCGTGCTGCTCACGACGACGCTGATGGTCCACAACGTCTCGTCGCGAAGGATCACGATCCACTCGGTTCGCTACTACGACGCGGCGGGGGCTCTCGTCGAGAGCCAGATCGACGAGCCTCGCGAGCTCCGGGCGCTGGAGACGCTCGAGCTCCACCAGGAACCGCGCTCGAGCATCGGCGGGGCGGGCGCGAACTTCCTCGTGGGCTGGACGAGTGCAGTTCCCGGACCGGCTCCGCTGGTCGAGGCGCTGATGGTCGGGCACCAGGGAGCGGGCCGGCTGACCTTCACGTCTCGTGGCGTGGAGATCGGGCTCGAGGAAGCCGCCAAGACCCGTTGACCCGCAGAGGGCACGACGGACCTCTCGCGTCGTGAGAGAGCAACACTTGATCGATACCGCAGCTGGATCGCGCACGGCGGCGTTGCCCAGTCGCGGGCTCTCCGCCCCCCAGCTGGTCGCGCTCTCGTTCGTCGGCCTGATCGCCGCGGGAACCGTCGGCTTCCTCGTCCTGCCGGGCCTATACACCGGGGAGCCCCTCGACTGGGTGGACGCCCTGTTCATGGCCACGAGCGCCGTCTGCGTGACCGGCCTCGTCGTCGTCGACGTCTCTCGGGAGCTCACCTTCTGGGGCCAGGCCTGGCTGCTGCTGCTCATCCAGGCGGGCGGACTCGGGATCCTGACGCTGGCCGGCGTGATCGTCTCTCTGACGGGGGTCCGGATGGGCCTCGAGGTCCGGGAGGCCACGGGGGGAGCTGGCTCGGTCCTGCCGCCCCGCGCGGCGGCGCGCGTGCTGCGCACCGCAGTCACGTTCACGCTGGCGCTCGAGACAGCGGGCGCCCTCGCGCTCTGGCTGGCCTGGCGGGGGGAAGTCGGCGGCTACCGTGCGGTTTGGCTCGCCGTCTTCCACACCGTCTCGGCGTTCTGCAACGCGGGCTTCTCGCTCTTCAGCGACTCCCTGGTGGGCTTCCGCGAGCACCCCCCGCTCGTCCTCACCGTCGCACTACTGATCATCCTGGGCGGACTGGGCTTTCCGGTGGTCCAGGATCTTCGCGACCGTCTGCGCGGGCGGCAACTTCACCTCACGCTCCACTCGCGACTCGTCCTCGCCGCCACGGGAGTGCTCCTGACCGTCTCGATGGCACTGTATCTGGCGTTCGAGTGGAATCACGAGCTCGGCGGTCTGGGCGCCGTCGACCGCGTCGTGAACGCCTTCTTCATGGCGGTGACGGCGCGGACGGCCGGATTCAACACCGTCGACTACGACGGCATCTCGAACCCGTCGTTCTTCCTCACGCTGGCTCTGATGTGGATCGGCGGCGGACCGTCCTCGGTGGCCGGCGGCGTCAAGGTCACGACGGCGGCGCT
>CAZQYK010000368.1:0-5171 GCA_964597285.1 uncultured Spirochaetales bacterium | reverse complement strand
CCGCAGGGCTTCGACACGCCCGACGCGGTGGCGCCCTAGCCGGCGCCCCGCTCCCGAACCACGTAGAACACGCAGTCGACGGCGGCGATCTCCGGGTCGGTGGTGATCATGATCGGCACGAGCGGGCGCGTCGTACGCAGTCGCCCGCCTTCGAGCGCGAAGTAGTCGGCGCTGCGGTCGGCGCCGGATTCGTCGCGCAGCACCAGCGGACAGAAGGGCGCGGCGCACCAGCCGAGCGCGGTGCCGGCCTCGACGCGCTCGAAGTTGTGGCGGTCGAGGTCCGCGCGCAGCGTCAGCTCGGCGCCGGCGTCGGGCGCGTCGCCGATCGCGAGCCGCAGGCCGGCGCGCAGCTCGGCGCGCATCGGCATCTCGAGCACCTGCACCAGCGGCAGGCCTTCGCCGCCGAGCACGGCGTCGCGCGCGAGGAAGCGCTCGAGGCCCGAGAGCGCCACCGCGTCGGCGGCCGGGTCGCCGCTGCGACCGACCTCGATCGTCGCGCACGGCGCTCCGGCGAGCGCCTCCATCAGCGCGCCGAGGCGCAGGCGGCTGAGCACGAAACGGTCGGCGAAGAGCGACACGAGGTGCAGCACCGGCACGCCGGCGTCGAGGCCGACGCCGTAGGCCGGGTTGTGGCCGGTGTTGTTGTGGAGGTCGATCACGGCCTCGGCGCGCGCGCCGGCGAGCGCGTCGAGGATCTCTCGCGCGAGCGCGCCGTCGCGGTCGTCGAAGGGACCGAGGAAGCAGCGGTTCAGGTCGCGACGGCCGGGCAGCATCCGGTGCGCGAAGCCGGGCGGCGCGAGCGCGGCCTCGACGTTCCCGACGACGAGCAGCGCGTCGACCGCCGGCGTCTCGCCGCGGCGCAGCCAGGCGTGCAGCGCGCGCAGCCCCGACGGCTCGTTGCCGTGCAGCAGCGTCGTCACCGCGCGCGTCCGCGAGCGGTCGCGGCCCGGCACGCGGATCGCAGCGGGGCCGCCGAGCGCGCGCAGGAAGTCGGCGGGGTCGGGCGGCGGCGCGCCGAGCGCGTCGCGAGTCCAGTGGCGCAGCGCGGGCGCATTCGCCGTCACGGTCGCGGATCGTCCCAGCCGTCGACCGGCTCGCCGGCCTCGCTGCGCTCGAGGTAGCGCTCGAGCATCCAGCGCAGCGCCTCGTCACGCGGGCGCGTCGCCTCGGCGCGCGCCGCGTTGCGGAGCTGCCAGGCCGCGCCGGTGTTGCCTCCGCGCGCGCGGCGCGCGAAGCACGCGAGGCGCGGCTCGGAGTCGGTGCGCGAGACGCCGGCCGCGTCGAGCCCGCGCTGCGCGAGCGGCAGCAGACGCTCGACGAGCTCGGGCGCCGGCAGCGGATCCGCCGCGCCGCCGAGCGCCTCGGGCCAGCGCAGCCGCGCGCCGAGCCCGTGGCGCGCCGCGCGGTAGAAGTCGGCGTGCACCGACTCGAAGCCGAGCGTGTCGCGCCAGCCCGCGTCCTCGTGCGCGACGGCGAGGCCGAGCCCGACCTGGAACGCCGCGCTCGCGAGCATGTCGGCGACCGTCGGGCCGGCCGGCAGCGCGCGCAGCTCGACCCGCAGATGGCCGCCCTCGGCCGGGTCGTAGATCGCGCGGTTCCAGCGCCAGACGGTGCCCTGGTGCAGGCGCAGCTCGCGCAGCGCCGGGAGCCCACCGCCGGCCGCGGCGCGGCGCGGATCCTCGGCGTCGACGACCGGCAGCAGCGGCGGATGGTGCGCGACGTTCTCGGCGAAGAGGTCGAGCGGCCGCTCGATCCAGCGCTCTCCGAAGCTCACGCGCGCGCGCTCGCCGGCGGCGCCGCGCTCGCGGCGCGCGTCGACCGCCTGCTTGAAGAGAGCGACGCGCGTCTCGGCCCACAGCCGCCGGCCGAGGAAGAGCGGCGAGTTGCCCGACGCGGCGAGCGTCACCGGCGTCGCGAGCTGGAGCGCGTTGTAGGCCCGCGCGAAGCGCGCCGGCGACACGCGCAGGTGCAGCTGGAACGAGGTGCCCGCGCCCTCGTAGGTGACGCTCTCGCAGCGCAGACGAAGCGCGTCGTCGTCGCCGCGGATGTCGAGCTCGAAGGGCGCGCCGCCGCGCAGCCGGCGCAGGCTCGCCGAGAGCGCGCGGTAGCGCATGCTGTCGGTCATCGCGTCGGGCTCGAGGTCGCGGGCGGTGAGCGTCGGCAGGATCCCGATCATCGCGACGCGGCCGCCGTGGCGCGCCGCGGCGCGCTGCATCTCTTCGAGCGCACCGACGCACTCGCGGCGCAGCGCCTCGAAGGGCGCGCCGGCGAGCGGGCCGTGGCGCAGGTTCGACTCGAGGTTGAAGCGGTCGAGCTCGTAGGCGAGGCGGGGGTCGACGGTCTCGGCGAGCACCGCCTGGTTGAAAGGCAGCGGCCGCGCGCTCCCGTCGACGAGCGAGACCTCGAGCTCGGCGCCGACCGACGCGGGACCCTCGCCGAAGCCCGGGCGCGCGAGCAGCTCCTCGAGCACGACGAGCGAATCGCGCAGCCGCTCCGCGAAGCGCGCGAACTCCGCCTCGGCGAAGTCCTCGCGCTCGATCTCGAGACCCACCGGCAGCGCGACGCTAGGCGCGGACGCCGAGCGTCAGCGAGCCGTACCACCCGCCCGGCTCGCGTTCGACGCGAAGCCAGCCGCCGTCGGCGCCGCGCGAGTCGTGGATCGCGACGTCGTTGTGGCGCGTGTACGGGCTCGGGCCGCGGCGCCGGTACGGCTCGCTGCGCGCGACCTCGTCGAGCACCTCGTCGGGGAAGTAGAGCTGGCAGCCGAGCGCTCGGCGCCCGCCGACGCGCACCACCGCGTGGACGTGCTGCACGCGCGGCGCGTACCAGCCGGGCACGATCGTCTGGAACTCGACGAAGCCTTCGTCGTCGGCGACCTGTGCGCCGCGCAGGAAGCGCTCGCCGTCGGTCGGCGGCACGCTCCGCCACGGAGAAGCCAGCGGGATGCGCTCGGTGTCGGCGTCGACGTGTCCGCTGTAGCGGCCCTCGGCGTCGCACTGCCACACCTCGACCGCGGCGCCGGCGATCGGCGCGCAGCCCGCGGCGTCGACGACCTCGAGCCGCAGCCGCAGCGGCGCGCCCGGCAGGCCCTCGCGGATGTCGGAGCGCAGCGGCGCGCCGTCGATCGCGTACGGTCCGTCGAGCGCCGGCGCGGTCGCGAGGCAGCGCGCGTCGTCCTCGAAGCTGTAGCTCGTCGGCTCGAACTCCGAGTTGTCGTAGCGCGTCAGCCACGCGCGCAGCAACGGCTGGCAGCCGCTGCCGAGTGCCGCGATCCCGAGCGCCCCGGCGCCGAGCAGCACGCGTCGACGGCCGCCGTCGACGCGGCTCACGCCAGCGCGTTCCGGAGGTCGCGGCTCACGCCAGCGCGTCTCGGACGAACTCGCCGTCGCGGACGATCGCGACGACGCGGTCGCGCAGGCACGAGACGTCGGTCGCGGGGTCGCCGTCGACGACGATCAGGTCGGCGAGCTGCCCCGCCGCGAGCGTGCCGTGTCCGGCGCCCTCGCCGAGCGGGCCCGCCATCAGCTTCGCGCCGTTCGTCGACGCCCAGCGCAGCACCGCGAGCGCCGGAAGGCCCAGCTGCTTCGTGTAGACCTCGTACTCCGACACGTAGTCGCCGTGCGGCATCATCGGGAAGCCGAAGTCGTCGCCGCAGACGAGGTTCGCGCCCGACTTCGCGAGCTCGGGCAGGATGCGGCAGGTGTACTCGAAGTCCTCGCGCACGCCGCGCAGCCGCGCCTGCACCTGCTCGTGCGTCTCGGCGAAGCCCTCGCCGATCGGGAACGGTCCCATCTCGTAGTTCCAGCTCTCGGCGAACTGCAGGAAGCGCACGCTCCACAGCAGGCTCGGCGTGATCGAGGCGCCCGCCTTCACGACGGCGTCGATGCCCTCGGCGTCGATGCGGTCGGCGTGGTCGATGATGTCGACGCCGGCGCGCGCGCACTCGAGGATCGCGACGCGCGACGGGCAGTGCGCGCGCACGAGCTTCCCGTGGTCGTGCGCGACGCCGACGACCGCGTGGATCTCGTCGCGCGTCAGGTAGCAGACGTCGCGCACCGGCGACGAGCCGTGGCCCGGCGCGGCCGAGAGCTTGATCACGTCGCAGCCGCGCCCGATCTCCTCGCGCGCGGCCTGGCGGAACGCGAGCGGGCCGTCGAGGCGGCGCGTCAGGCCGGGGTGCTGGATGTCCATGAACCAGGAGCGGTTCGTGCCGTCGGCCATGTCGCCCGAGGCCATGAACTCGTGCCCGCAGGCGAGCATCCGCGGCCCGTCGACGACGCCGAGGACCATCGCCTCACGCAGGCACACGTCGAGGTTGTCGCCGCAGCTCGAGCCGATGGTGCCGGTGACGCCGCACTGGAGCGCGATCCGGGCGTTGCGCGCGGCGACCATGCCGAGGTACGGCGCCGCCGCCTCGAGCCCGAGGATCGGCGCGGCGCCGAGCGTCGGCGTCGGCCCGAAGCCCGAGTGGAAGTGGCCCTGCACGAGGCCGGGCATCACCGTCTTGCCGCCGAGGTCGATCACGCGGTCGCCCGGGCGCGCCGACGCGCCGGCGCCGACCGCCGCGACGCGCCGGCCCTCGATCGCGAGCGAGGCGCCGGAGACCGGCGGGCCGCTGCCGTCGATCAGGTTCGCGTTCTGCAGCACCACGCGGGTCTCGGACATCGCGATCGCACCTCCGCTCGGGCCGGCGAGTATAGTGTCGATCGCGGCGCCCCGGCTCGCGGCCCGCATCCGCGAGGAGGTCGGCGTGACGCAGCGAACGCGCTCGGTGCGATCGGGATCGGGAAGCGCTCGGCGCGCGGCGGCGCTGCTCGCCGCGCTCGCGCTCGCCGCGCCGGCCTGCGCTCCGCTCGCGACGCGGCTGATGCACGGCGCCGCCCTGCGCCAGCTCGCCGCCGACCCGCTCGCCGAGCTGCCCGACGGGCTGCACGCGGTGCTGTGCGGCGCCGGCGGCCCGATGCCCGACGCCGAGCGCTCCGGTCCGTGCGTCGCGGTGCTCGCCGGCCGCACGCTCCTCGTCGTCGACGCCGGCAGCGGCGGCGCGCGCAACCTGCAGGGCCCGATCGGCTGGCCGCCCGGGCGCATCGAGGCCGTCTTCCTGACGCACTTCCACAGCGACCACATCGACGGGCTCGGCGAGCTCGGCATGCTGCGCTGGGTCGGCGGCG
>CAZQYK010000367.1:0-2511 GCA_964597285.1 uncultured Spirochaetales bacterium | reverse complement strand
CGCAGGTCGAAGTCGAGCCACGAGAGCTCGCGGTTGAAGAAGCGGTCGGTGGAGTCGCGCACGGGACCTGATCCTATGTCGGTCCCCCGGGTCCGCCACCGGAGGACCCCTCAGACCTCCGCCGTCGTCGGGTCGATCGTGCGGTGGATCTCGACGATCCGCGTCGCCGGGAAGCCGCTGCGCTCGGCGTGCTCGCGGATCACCGCCTCGCTCTCGGCCAGGTAAACGCAGAAGGTCGCCCCGTCGGCGACGTACGACTCCTGCCACTGGACGCGCGGCGCGAGCTCGGCGAGCACGCCGTTCGAGCGGCGCGCCGCGTCGGCGAGGCCGCACGAGTCGAGCTGCTCGACACCGGGAATCCTTCTTTCGATCAGGTACTTACGCATTGGCATGTCCTCCGTGGTGCTGCAGCCGGATTCTCGGCCGCCGCGGGGCTGGACTCCAGATGGCGGATCCGACACTGTGCAGGGGTGGATCGGCCGAGAGCCCCGAGCGAGCCCGTCGACGTCACGCTGCTCTTCCTCGAAGGCGGCCACGCGTCGACCGCGACCGGCCCGCACGAGGTGTTCCGCGACGCCGGCGTGCTGTGGAACGCGCTCGTCGGCCAGGCCGGCAGCTGCGCGCCGCGCTTTCGCGTGCACAGCGCGTCGGTCGACGGCCGGCCGGTGTGCCCCGACGCGCCGTACACGATCGCGCCCGAGCGCGCGCTCGCCGACGTCGCCGCGACCGACCTCGTGTTCGTGCCGTCGGGCGGCCTGCCGCTCGAGCGCGTGCTCGCGCGCAACGCGGCGGTCGTCGGCGAGCTGAAGCGGCTGCACACGGGCGGCGCGCGCATCGCGGCGGTGTGCTCGGGCGTGAGCCTGCTCGCGGCCTCGGGCCTGCTCGACGGCCGCGCGGCGACGACGCACTGGGCGCTCGTCGGCGCGTGCCGCGCGCGCTTCCCGGCCGTGCGCTGGCGCGCCGACGCGCTCGTCACCGAGGAGGACGGGCTGTACTGCGGCGGCGGCGTGCACTCGGCGACCGACCTCGCGCTCTACCTCGTCGAGCGCCTGTGCGGGCGCGACACCGCGCTCGAGTGCGCGAAGGCGCTGATCCTCGACATGCCGCGCGACTGTCAGGCCGGCTTCGCGATGCTGCCGCTCGGCGCGCCGCACTCCGACGGCGCGGTGCGCCGCGCCGAGCGCTGGATCCACGGCCACTGCCGCGAGGAGGTGCGCTTCGACGCGCTCGCGCGCCAGCTCGGCATCAGCCCGCGCCACTTCATGCGCCGCTTCAAGGACGCGACCGGCCTCGCGCCGCTCGAGTACCTGCAGCGGCTGCGGGTGCGCGCCGCGCAGCGGCTGCTCGAGGACGGCGATCGCGGCGTGCAGGAGGTCGGCGCTGCGGTCGGCTACGACGACCCGGCCTTCTTCCGAGCGCTCTTCAAGCGCCACACGGGGCTCGCGCCGTCCGGCTACCGCCGCCGCTTCCGCCGCTAGCGGGCGCGCCCCGTCGCCGACCGACGGCCGCTGACGCCCCCGGGCGCCCACGGGCTGGACCGTGCGCGACGCGCGGTGGTACGGTGGCCCCGCCACCGGTCCGATCGGTCTGTTGGCGCAGGAGGTCCCGATGCGGAAGCCCCCGTCACGACGAGTGATTCCGGCCCTCGGCGCGGCGCTGCTGGCCGCCACAGCGGCCTCGGCGGTCGACATCGCCTGGACCGACGTCGAGGGGCCCGGCAACGCCGCCGACGACACCGGCTTCGGCGCCGTCGCGGCGAGCTACCGGATCGCGACCTTCGAGGTGACGCAGCGCGACTGGGCCGAGCTGCTGAACGCGGTCGCCGCCGACGACCCGAACGGGCTCTACCACCCCGCGATGGCGCACCCGCTCGGCATCGCGCGCAGCGGCGCGCCCGGCAGCTACGGCTACACCGCGGCCGCGGGCTCGCTTCCGGTGCACTTCGTGTCGTACGCCGACGCGCTGCGCTACGCGAACTGGCTGCACAACGGGCAGCCCTCCGGCCCGCAGGGCCCGGCGACGACCGAGGACGGCGCGTATACGATCACCGCGCAGGGCCTCGCCGACCACTCGATCGCGCGCAACGCCGGCGCGCGCGTCTTCGTGCCGAGCGAGGACGAGTGGTACAAGGCGGCCTACTGGGACCCGGCGAGCGGCGACTACTTCGACTACCCGGTGTCGTCCGACGTCGAGACGCTGTGTACCGCGATCACGTCGCTGCCGAACGCCGGCAACTGCGACGACGTCAACACCTACGCGGTCCCGGTCGGCGCGTACCCGAACGCGCCGAGCCCGATCGGCACCCTCGACCAGGGCGGCAACGTCTTCGAGTGGACCGAGGGCGCGATCGGCGGCTCGACGCGCGTCGTGCGCGGCGGCAGCTGGTTCAGCGACCCGGCCGACCAGGCGTCGTCGTTCCGCTCGAGCGCCGACCCGACGCTGGAGACGAGCAACCTCGGCTTCCGCGTCGCGCCCGAGCCCGGCGCCGGCATGGCGGCGCTCGGCGGCGGC
>CAZQYK010000366.1:0-3220 GCA_964597285.1 uncultured Spirochaetales bacterium | reverse complement strand
GAAGGGCGAGACCCAGCTCTCGCCCGAGGAGCGGCTGCTGCGGGCGATCTTCGGCGAGAAGGCCGGCGACGTGCGCGACACGTCGCTGCGCGTGCCGCCGGGCGTCAGCGGAACCGTGATCGGCGCGCAGGTCTTCTCGCGCCGCGGCGTCGAGAAGGACGAGCGCGCGCGGGCGATCGAGGAGGCCGAGATCGACCGCCTGCGGAAGGACCAGGACGACGAGATCCGCATCATCCGCGAGAGCGCGCTGAACAAGGTGCGCGAGCTGATGGTCGGCAAGCGCGCGGCGAACCGCGTCGCCGACGACCGCAAGCAGGAGGTGTGGATCGAGCCGCACACGGTGATCAGCGCCGACGTGCTCGCGCAGGTGCCGCAGCGGCGCTGGAGCGACGTTCAGCTCGAGGACGCGCGCAGCCAGGAGAGGATCGACCGGATCTTCCAGTCGATCGAGGAGCAGGCCAACGTCATCAAGGCCGTCTTCGACGAGAAGATCGCGCGGCTGCGCAAGGGCGACGAGCTGCCGCCCGGCGTGTTCAAGATGGTGAAGGTCTACCTCGCCATCAAGCGCAAGCTCTCGGTCGGCGACAAGATGGCCGGGCGCCACGGCAACAAGGGCGTGATCTCGCGGATCCTCCCCGAGGAGGACATGCCCTACATGGCGGACGGCGCGCCGGTCGACATCGTGCTGAACCCGCTCGGCGTGCCGTCGCGGATGAACATCGGGCAGATCCTCGAGACGCACCTCGGATGGGCGGCGCGCGGTCTCGGCGAGCAGGTCGACCAGCTGCTGCGCTCGAACGGCCGCTCGAAGGACCCGGCCGCGGTGCGCGAGGCGCTGAAGCAGACCTACTCCGATGCGCGCATCTCGAAGGCGATCGACGCGGCCTCGGACGACGCGATCCTCGACCTCGGCACGAGTCTCGGGCGCGGCATCCACATGGCCACGGCGGTGTTCGACGGCGCGAAGGAGGAGGAGATCCGCGGCGAGCTCGACCGCGCGGGCCTTCCGCTGCGCGGCCAGACGGTGCTCTTCGACGGTCGCACCGGCGAGCCCTTCGACCACGAGGTGACCGTCGGCATCCTGTACATGCTGAAGCTCCACCACCTCGCCGACGACAAGATCCACGCGCGCAGCATCGGGCCCTACAGCCTGGTCACCCAGCAGCCGCTCGGCGGCAAGGCCCAGTTCGGCGGCCAGCGCCTCGGCGAGATGGAGGTGTGGGCGCTCGAGGCCTACGGCGCGGCGTTCGGGCTCCAGGAGTTCCTGACCGTGAAGTCCGACGACGTGCAGGGCCGCACGCGCATCTACGAGTCGATCGTCAAGGGCGAGAACGTGCTCGAGCCGGGCCTGCCGGAGAGCTTCAACGTGCTCGTCAAGGAGCTCCAGGCGCTCGGTCTCGACGTCGAACTCATCGAAGACAAAAATTAGGGGTATCCCACTTTGCGCGATCTCTACAACCTGTTCGAGAAGCCCAAGGACCCGCTGGCGTTCAACGCCCTGCGGATCTCGATCGCGTCGCCCGACAAGATCCGGGAGTGGTCGTTCGGCGAGGTCAAGAAGCCGGAGACGATCAACTACCGCACCTTCAAGCCGGAACGCGACGGGCTCTTCTGCGCGAAGATCTTCGGTCCGGTCAAGGACTACGAGTGCAACTGCGGCAAGTACAAGCGCATGAAGCACCGCGGCGTCGTCTGCGAGAAGTGCGGCGTCGAGGTGATCCAGTCGAAGGTGCGCCGCGAGCGGATGGGCCACATCACGCTGGCGACGCCGGTCGCGCACATCTGGTTCCTGAAGTCGCTGCCGTCGCGCATCGGGAACATCCTCGAGATCTCGCTGCGCGACCTCGAGAAGGTGCTCTACTTCGAGTCGCACATCGTCGTCGATCCGGGCGAGACCGAGCTGCGCTTCGGCGAGCTGCTGAACGACGAGCAGCTGATCGAGGCCCGCGAGCAGTACGGGCGCGAGACCTTCACGGTCGGGATCGGCGCCGAGGCGATCCGCGAGATGCTGTCGCTGCTCGACGTCGAGAGCGAGTGCAAGACCCTGCGCCACGAGATGCGCGAGGCCACGAGCGAGGCGAAGCGCAAGAAGATCAGCAAGCGGCTCAAGGTGCTCGACGCGTTCCGCGAGTCGGGCAACAAGCCCGAGCACATGATCCTCGAGGTGATTCCGGTGATCCCGCCGGACCTCCGCCCGCTCGTCCCGCTCGACGGCGGCCGCTTCGCGACCAGCGACCTCAACGATCTCTACCGGCGGGTGATCAACCGCAACAACCGGCTCAAGCGCCTCCAGGAGCTCAACGCTCCCGAGGTGATCATCCGCAACGAGAAGCGGATGCTCCAGGAGGCCGTCGACGCGCTCTTCGACAACGGCCGCCGCGGCCGCGTCATCACCGGCCCGAGCAAGCGGCCGCTGAAGTCGCTGTCGGACATGCTGAAGGGCAAGACCGGCCGCTTCCGACAGAACCTGCTCGGCAAGCGCGTCGACTACTCCGGGCGCTCGGTGATCGTGATCGGGCCCGAGCTCCGGCTGCACCAGTGCGGCATCCCGTCGCGGATGGCGATCGAGCTGTTCAAGCCCTTCATCTACTCGAAGCTCGAGCAGCGCGGCTACGTGACGACGATCAAGGCCGCGAAGAAGATGGTCGAGAAGGAGCGGCCCGAGGTCTGGGACATCCTCGCCGAGGTGATCCAGGAGCACCCGGTGATGCTGAACCGGGCGCCGACGCTGCACCGCCTCGGTATGCAGGCCTTCGAGCCCGTGCTCATCGAGGGCAAGGCCATCCAGCTGCACCCGCTCGTGTGTACGGCGTTCAACGCCGACTTCGACGGTGACCAGATGGCGGTGCACGTGCCGCTCTCCATCGAAGCGCAGATGGAAGCCCGCGTGCTGATGATGTCGACGAACAACATCCTGTCGCCGGCGTCGTGCGCGATGCGCACCTCCGCGGGGCTGGCAAAGCGCATGCCCTCGCCGCGCGAGCCGGGGCGCTCGCGCGTCATGAAGTAGCAGCCGAGCACGATGTCCTGGGTGGGCCCGATGATCGGCCGGCCGTTGGCGGGGCTGAGGATGTTGTTCGTCGACATCATCAGCACGCGGGCTTCCATCTGCGCTTCGATGGAGAGCGGCACGTGGACGGCCATCTGGTCGCCGTCGAAGTCGGCGTTGAACGCGGTGCAGACCAGCGGGTGCAGCTGGATCGCCTTGCCCTCGATCAGC
>CAZQYK010000365.1:0-4045 GCA_964597285.1 uncultured Spirochaetales bacterium | reverse complement strand
CGCTCGACGTCGACCGCGCCGAGTTCCGGATCGACGGGGGCCCGTGGGCCGGGCGCACGCTCTACGACCTCTACGCCGAGGCCCACACGCCGTGGGAGTGGCACGCCGACCTCGCGGCGGCGGCCGCCGAGTCCGGTCTCCCGCTCTTCTCGACCCCCTTCGACGCGAGCGCGGTGCGCTTCCTCGAGGAGCAGCGGGTTCCGGCGTACAAGATCGCGAGCTTCGAGCTCACCGACCTCGAGCTGCTCGGCTGCGTCGCGCGGACCGGCAAGCCGGTGATCCTGTCGACGGGCATGGGCACGCTCGCCGAGATCGACGAGGCAGTGCGCACCCTGCGCGGGATCTGGGGCGGCGCCGACCCCGGCCTCGCGCTGCTGCACTGCGTGAGCGCCTATCCGGCCGACCCGGCCGACATGAATCTGCGCACGCTCGCGCACCTCGGCCGCGCGTTCGGCGCGGTGCCGGGCCTGTCGGACCACACGCTCGGCACCGCGGTCGCGGTGGCGTCGGTCGCGCTCGGGGCGCGCGTGATCGAGAAGCACTTCATCCTCGACCGCGCCGCCGGCGGCCCGGACAGCGCCTTCTCGATCGAGCCGCACGAGCTGCGCGCGCTCGTCGACGCGGTGCGCACGGTCGAGGCCGCGCTCGGCGAGGTCCGCTTCGCGCCGGCCGAGGCCGAGCGCGAGAACCTGCGCTTCCGCCGCTCGATCTTCGTCGCGCGCGACGTGCGCGCCGGCGAGGTCCTCGACCGCGACAACCTGCGCGTGATCCGCCCCGGCCACGGCCTCGCGCCGGCCTTCCTCCCGCTCGTGCTCGGCCGCCGCGCCGCCGTCGACCTCGCGCGCGGCACCCCGCTGCGCTTCGAGTGGATCGCCTGAGCGCTAGCTCGCCGCCCGCTTCTGCGCAACGCCGGCATTGATGGCGGCGAGCTCGGGGTGCGCGCGCACGTGCGCGAGCAGCTCCGGGTACGAGGCCCGCGGCGCGTCGATGCCGGCGGCGTCGAAGAGCTGGCGCATCATCTCGAGGTCCTCCGGCGTGTCGACCGTCCAGCGCAGGTCGGCGTTGCGGCCCGCGTCGGTGATCGAGCGCCGCACGAAGAGCTCCGGCCGCTCCTCGACGATGAACCAGGTCACGTGCTCGCGCGCGGCGGCCGAGGTCGCCATCCGGTCGCAGCGCTCGAGCGCATCGCGGTGCAGCGCCTCGACGTCGAGGCCGCGCGGCCAGGTGCGCTCGAGCACGTTCGACGCGTAGTCGCAGGGCGGGGACGCGTCGACGAGCCCGGCGATCACCGCGTCGGCGACCGCGGCGTCGACCAGCGGGCAGTCGCCGGTGACGCGCGCGACGACGTCGGCCGCCGCGGCGCGCGCCGCCCCCGCATAGCGCCGCAGCACGTCGCGCTCCGGGCCGCGGAAGCAGCCGACGCCGGCGCGACGCGCCAGGTCCTCGATCGGATCGTCGGCCGGCGCGTCGCTGGTCGCGACGACGATGTCGTCGACGCGCCGGCACGCGGCCAGCCGCTCGAGCTGCCACGCGAGCATCGGCCGCCCGCGCAGCGGCGCCAGCACCTTGCCCGGCAACCGCGTCGACCCCATTCGCGCCTGGACGATCAACGCGCAGCGCAATGCGTTTCCCTCCGGCGCCGCGGGACGATAGTGGATTGTAAAGCCCCCGCGTCGGTGCGAGACTCCTCCCGCGTCGCCTCACCCCTCGGGGCGAACGTTGGCCGGCGCGGAGGCGAGCGGTGCTGAACGACCAGGTCGTGCTGATCACCGGTGGCACCGGCTTCTTCGGGCGCCACTTCGTCGACACGGTGCTCGCCCGCTACCGCCCGGCGAAGCTCATCGTGCTGAGCCGCGACGAGCTCAAGCAGCACGAGATGCGACAGCGCCACCCCGACGGCAGCGGCAGCCGCGTGCGCTACTTCATCGGCGACATCCGCGACCGCGACCGCCTGCACCGCGCGTTCGACGGCGTCGACGTCGTCGTCCACGCCGCCGCGCTCAAGCAGGTGCCCGCCTGCGAGTACAACCCCTTCGAGGCGATCCGCACGAACATCGTCGGCGCCCAGAACATCATCGACGCCGCGCTCGACCGGAACGTCGAGAACGTGCTCGCGATCAGCACCGACAAGGCGGTGAACCCGGTGAACCTCTACGGCGCGACGAAGCTGTGCGCAGAGAAGCTCTTCGTGGCCGCCGGCGCCTACGCCGGCTCGCAGCGGACGCGCTTCGCCGCGAGCCGCTACGGTAACGTGGTCGGAAGCCGCGGCAGCGTGATCCCGCTGTTCCGGGAGCAGCGCGCCAGCGGGAGGGTCACGCTCACCGACCCGCGCATGACGCGCTTCTGGATCACGCTCCAGCAGGGCGTCGAGTTCGTGATCTCCTGCCTCGAGGAGATGAAAGGCGGCGAGATCTTCGTGCCGAAGATCCCGAGCACGAACCTCCTCGAGATCGTCGAGGCGGCTGCTCCGGGCTGCGAGGTCGACGAGATCGGGATCCGGCCCGGCGAGAAGCTCCACGAGGTGCTGGTCTCGAGCGACGAGGCGCGCCGGACGGTCGAACTCGAGGATCGCTACGTGATCCTGCCGCCGGAAGGAGATGTGCGCGACGTCCCCGGGAAGCCGGTTCCGGAGGGCTTCGTCTACGCGAGCGACACGAACGCCGATTGGCTGAGCCGCGAGGTGCTCCAGCAGTACGTCGACGCCTCCGACTGACGCGGCGGGCTACGCGCCGAGCTCGAGCTCGACGTCGAGCACGTCGACGCCGCCGGCCTCGACCTCGTCGCGTCGGAAGCCCGGCGAGTCGACCCAGAGCGCGCGGAGCGCCCCGCCGGCCTCGGCCTGGATCGCGACCAGCAGCCGCCGCGTCTCGACCGGCATGCCGCCCGCGTCGTCGACCATCAGCAGCAGCGGGGGTGCGCCCGCGACGGCGTCGCGCGCGATGCGCGCGCGCAGCGCCCGCCGCGGCGACGGATAGGGCGGCTCGTCGAGCGCGGCGAGCGTCCCGCGGCACAGCTCCTCGGGAGCGAGCCCCGCCGCCGGCACGCCGACGCAGCGGAACGCGTCGCCGAGGCGCTCGGCGAGCACGCCGAGCAGCAGCGGCTTGCCCGAGCCCGGAGCACCGCGCAGCACCGCGGCGTGCGTCCCGGCGCGCAGCGCGAGATCGAGCCGCACCAGCACGGCCTCGGTCGCCGTGGACGGCTCGTAGCGGCGGGTCGCCGTCGACGAAGCGGGAATCGCGCGAGCACTGGGGGCCATGGGTTCGTCTGCCGGCTCCGGTGCGGAGGATCCGTCCAGCGGTGAGTGGCATCCAGGTGGGCCTTCGTCGCCGATTCTTCGCCGGTCGCTTCGCCCCTCGAAGCTTCCCCTCTCAGCCGGCCCCCTTCTCGAACTCCGCGATCGCCTTCTCGGTCGGGCCGAGCAGACTCGCCGCGCGCGGGTAGCCGGCATACTGCGCGAGGTGGATCAGCGCCTCGCGCAGCTGCTCGGGCGTCAGCTCGCCGTTGCGCAGCGCGGCCTTGGCCTGGATGCCCCAGGTCATCGCCTCGCCCTTCTCGGCGATCACGCCCATGATCAGCAGCCGCCGGTCGCGCATCGGCAGCGCCTCGCGGGTCCAGACCTCTGCGAAGAGTTGCTCGAGCATCACGTCGGCGAACGCGCTCGCGCCCTCGGGCGGCACGACCACGTCGCCGGCGTAGACCTTGCGGATCGTCTCCTCGCCGCGCTTGCGGCGCTCGCTCGACATCGGATCAGTCCTCCCGATCCGCGATCGTCTCGTACCAGTCGAACTCGGACCGCTTCACCCAGCCGGGCATGTTCGAGCCCTTCTGCATCCGCTCGACCATCTTCGGCTTGAGCTTTCCGGCCTTCGCCATCTCGCCGAACACGACGCCGGCGTTGATGTGGTCGAAGAAGTCGCGCTGCCAGCTCCACTGGTGGTTGCCGGCGTAGCGGAACCACGAGCCACCCATGCCGGCGATCTCGTAGGGCTTGCCGTCGGCGTCGGTGTCGGGCGCGATCTGGCGCCAGACGCCGAGCACCTCGCCC
>CAZQYK010000364.1:0-3888 GCA_964597285.1 uncultured Spirochaetales bacterium | reverse complement strand
CTGCCGGTGCAGAGCGGCTCCGACGCCGTGCTGGCGCGGATGCGGCGCCGCTACGGCGCCGACGCGTACCGCGCGCTCGTCGGCCGGCTGCGCGCCGCGCGGCCCGACCTCGCGCTGACGACGGACCTGATCGTCGGCTTCCCGGGCGAGAGCGACGCCGACTTCCGCGCGACGCTCGCGCTGGTGCGCGACGTCGCCTTCGCCGACAGCTACTCGTTCAAGTACTCGCCGCGCCCCGACACGCCGGCCGCGGCGCTCGACGGCGCGGTCGACCCCGAGTGCGCGCAGGCGCGGCTCGAGGAGCTCCAGGAGCTCCAGCGCGGGCTCACGCTCGCGGCTCACCGCGCGCGCGTCGGCGGCGAGACCGAGGTGCTGCTCGAGGGTCCGAGCCGGCGCGGCGGCGCGCAGCTCCAGGGCCGCGACCCGTACCACCGGGTGGTAAACATCGCAGCGCCGGCGGAAGCGCCGCTGCGCGCCGGCGAGCCCGTGCGGGTCCGGATCGTCGACGCGACGCCGCACTCGCTGATCGGAGAGCCCGTCGCGCGAGCCGCCTGAAGACGCCCCCCCGGCCCGCCGATGAGTCGGAGCGCAGGGGGGGCGGATGCCCAGGGGCCGGATTCTCGCCGTCGACGACCAGCGCTACTTCCGCGAGCTGATCGAGGGGCTGCTCGTCGAGGAGGGCTACGAGGTCCAGACTTGCGCGAGCGGCGAGGAGGCCTTGCGCGCGCTCGAGCACGGCGTCTACGACGTCGTCGTCACCGACCTCGTGATGCCGGTGATGACCGGCACCGACCTCGTGCAGCGGGTCAAGGAGCGCAACCCGGAGCAGGAGATGGTCGTCGTGACCGGCGTCGTCGACGTGCAGAGCGCGGTCGACGCAATGAAGGTCGGGGCCACCGACTACCTGCTCAAGCCCTTCGACCGGGAGGCGCTCGTCGCCTCGCTCGACGCGATCCTCCAGCGTTCGCGGCTGCGCCAGGAGCGCGACCGCCTGCTCGCCGAGAACATCGAGTTCCTGAGCGAGCGCTCGCTCTTCGCGCGCGCGCTCGCGCTCTTCGCGACGACCTCGCCCGAGGCGTTGTCGGAGAAGGTGCTCGACGGCCTGTGCCGCGAGACCGGCGCCCAGGGTGGCGTGCTGTGGCGCGCCGACGAGGACGGCCCGCCGGGCCTCCGGCTCGTCGCGGTGCACGGCCTCGTCCGCCCCGACGAGGAGCGCGCCGAGCTCGGCGAGTACGACCTGCCCGAGCCGCTCGAGCGCGGCGGAGCGGCGACGCTGTGCACCGACTGGCGCGAGTCGGGCGCGCTGCCGCGGCCGGCGCTGCTCGTGGCACTGCGCAGCGGCGGGCGGCCGGTGGGGCTCGTCCGGCTCACCGACAAGCTCGGCGGCGGCCCGTTCGACGACGTCGACCGCGCGGCGGCCGAGTGCTTCGCCGAGTTCGCCGAGACGGCCTACCGCAACGCCGACCGCTTCCGCCGGCTCGAGCGCCGCACGCTGCAGGACGGCGAGACCGGGGCCTACCGGATCGAGTACCTGCACGACGTCGTGCGCAACGAGATCGAGAAGGCCAACCGCTTCGGTCGCTGCTTCGCGCTGCTCGAGGTCTCGGTCGGGCCGCTCGACGCGCTGCGCGAGCGCCTCGACGGCCCGGCGTTCCGGCAGTGGCACGCGACGCTCGCGCGCCTGGTCGGGCGCCTGCTGCGCGCGACCGACCGGATGGCCGTCGAGGCCGACGGCCAGTTCTGCGTGCTGCTGCCCGAGAGCGACGCGCTCGGCGCCGCGACCTTCAAGCAGCGGCTGCGCCGCGCGCTCGAGGCGGCCGAGCCGCTCGCCGGCGTGCAGGCCCAGCTGCGGCCCGAGGTGCACCTGGGCTGCGCGAGCTACCCGGCCGACGCGACGCAGCTCGAGTCGCTGCTGCGCGTGCTCGGAGCGCGCGTGGGCGACGACCGCCGCGAGCGCGACCGCGAGCGCCGGCTGGCGTCGCTGCCGCTCGCCGACGCGCTCGGCCAGCTCGTCGAGGGCGCCGAGACCGAGGCGGCGGCGAGCGTCGCGTCGCTGCTGCGCTTCGCGATCGCCGAGGTCGGCCGCCGCCCGCGCGAGCGCGCGCTGCTCTTCTGCCGCCCCGGCGACCACTTCGCCGACGCGCTCGCCGAGGGCCTGCGGATGCGTCGCACGGCCGGCGGCGACGGCGCCGACCTCGTCGCGCTCGCCGATCCGCCGGACCTCGGGCTGGCCGAGGAGGGCGTCATCTGGCTGTCGCCCGACGCGCTGCCCGGCTGCCCGCCCTTCGCGGTGCACTTCGGCGAAGGGCCGAGCTACGTGCTCGTCACCGACGAGAAGGAGGGTCCCGACGGCGTGCGGCTGTTCCACTCGGCCGAGCGCGGGCTCGCCGAGGCGCTCTCGTTCCGGCTCCAGCACGAGCTGCGCGCGCCGCAGCGGGGCGGGGCGCCGTGAAGGACACGGTGCTGATCGCCGACAGCCACGCCGATCGCGCGCGCCGCGTCGGCGTCGCGTGCGCGGCCTACGGCATCGAGGTGCACGCGGTGACCCACGGCGCCGCGGCGCTCGAGTACGCGCTCGCCGAGAAGCCGGCGGCGATGGTCGCGCAGATCGACCTGCCGCTGATCGACGGCGTGCGACTGGCCGGGATCCTCCAGGCGAACCCGCACACGCGCGGGCTCGGCATCCTGTTCGTCGGCGACGGGCCGGCCGACGCCGTCCGCCCCGAGGCGCGCCGCGCGTCGGTGATCCCGGGCCACGCCGACCCCGACACGATCGCGCGCTTCATCGACGCGCTGCTCGAGAAGCGCCGGCCCGAGCCCGCGCGCGCGGCCGGCGCCGCGTCGCCGGGCGTCGAGGGCAAGCTCGACCAGATCGCGCTCGGCGAGCTGATCGAGCTCTTCCACGTCAACCGCAAGACCGGCGTGATCGAGCTGCGCGGCGGGGGTGGGCGCCGCACCGAGAGCGGGCGGATCCAGCTCGTCGACGGCGACGTCGTGCAGGCGCGCAGCGGCGCCGTCGCCGGCGAGAAGGCCCTCTACCGGCTGCTCGGCTGGCGCCGCGGCCGCTTCGCGTTCCGCGAGGCCGCGCGCGCCGAGGAGCCGGCGATCGATCGGCCCACGCGCACGCTGCTGCGCGAGGGGCGCCGGCAGGCCGAGGAGTGGGAGCGCCTGCGCAGCGAGCTGCCGCCGGCGCACGCGCGCGTCGCGCTGAAGGTGGCGCGCTCGTCGCTTCCGAACGTGCTGCACCCGCTGACCCAGGAGGTGCTGCTCGTCCTCGACGTCTCCGAGCGGGTCCAGGACGTGCTCGACCGCTCGAGCTTCCCCGACTACCAGGTGCTGCGCACGCTCCAGACCCTCGCGCGCCGGGGGATGGTCGAGCTGCGCGACGACGCGCCCGGCGCCGGCGCGGCGTCGACGGGGCCGTTCGCGCCGGCGCTCGCCGCGCGGCTGCGCGACTGGCTCGACCGCGGCCGCCCGCGCGGCGCGGCGCCGGTCGACGCGAAGCTCGTCGCGATCGCGTCGGACCCGGAGGCCGCGCGCGGGCTGCGTGCGCTGCTCGCCCGGCGGCCGGGCGTCGTGCGGACCCCACGGGGCGACGCGCCGGGGGTCTGGCCGACGCTGCGGCTGCCGGTCGACGACGAGGTCGGGATCGAGCTCTTCGAGGCGCCGGCGTCGGCGCGCTTCGCGCCGATCTGGCCGCTCGCGGCGCACGGCGCGCTCGCGGTGCTCTTCGTGCACCGCGGCGACGCGTCGCTCGACGCGCTCGGTGCGGCGATCGAGGACGTCGCCGCCCTACCGCGCGGGCGCGCGGTCCACGTGCTGCTCGGCGCGGCGTCGGGCGTCGCGGCGGAGCGCCTGTCGCAGCGGCTCGGCCTGTTCGACGATCGC
>CAZQYK010000363.1:0-4641 GCA_964597285.1 uncultured Spirochaetales bacterium | reverse complement strand
GCCCTCGCGCAGCGTGCGCACGCGCAGCGTCACGGGCGCGAATGGCGCGGCGCGCCAGAGATCGCAGGTGAAGCGCACGATCTGCATCGGCTTCGCAGCCGGGTGCTGCTCGATCGCGCGCGCGAGCAGGCCCTGCACCGGTCCGCCGTGCTGCGTGTCGACGTGCCACGGCCCGCGCGCGAGGCGCGTCGGAACCAGCCGATCGCCGTCCCGTTCGTAGAGCGCCGCCGTACCGGCCACGCGGCAACGCTAGCACGCCGGCCGTGCGTCTCCCGTGCGCCGCGGCGACGCTAGAACAGGAAGCGGCTCACGGTCTCCGCGACGCAGGCCGGCCGTTCGTTGCCCTCGATCTCGACGGTGACGCGCACGACGACCTGCGCGCCGTCGGCGACGCGCTCGACCCCGACGATCTCGCCGTGGGCGCGGATTCGCGAGCCGACCGGCACCGGCGCCGGGAAGCGCACCTTGTTGCAGCCGTAGTTGACGCCCATCTTGGCGCTCGGCACCGAGATCAGCTGCGGCAGGAAGGCATTGACGAGCGCGAGCGTCAGGTAGCCGTGCGCGATCGGAGCGCCGAAGGGCCCCTTCCGGGCGCGCTCGACGTCGACGTGGATCCACTGGTGGTCGTCGGTCGCGTCGGCGAACAGGTCGATGCGCTTCTGCTCGATCTCGAGCCAGTCGCTGGTGCCGAGGCTGCGGCCCACCGCCGCCTCCAGCTCCTCGGCGCTGCGGAACTGCTCGGCCATCGTCGTCTCCCCGTGCGGATCGGCGGCGCAGGTTAGCTAAGGTCGCCGGCTGCACACATCCATCCGTCGAGGTGTCCGATGCCCCCGCGTCCCGCCCCGCTCTCCGGACTGCGCGTGATCGAGAGCTCGCTACTCGGTCCCGGCGCGATCACGACCCACCTCGCCGACCTCGGCGCCGAGGTGATCAAGGTCGAGTCGCCCGCCGGCGACTACATCCGCGAGATGACCTGGCCGATCGTGAACGGGGTCTCGCTGCTGCACCTGCACGTGAGCCGCGGCAAGCGCAGCATCACGCTCGACCTGCGCACCGAGGAGGGCGCCGCGGTCTATCGCGACCTCGCGCGCGACGCCGACGTCGTCGTCGAGGCGATGCGGCCCGGCTCGCTCGCGCGCCGCGGCCTCGGCTACGACGACCTGCGCGTGCTCAACCCGAAGCTCGTGTTCTGCAACATCTCCGGCTACGGCATGACCGGCCCGTACCAGAACCTTCCCGCGCACGGCATCGCCTTCGACACCTGGGCCGGGGTCGTCGGCGTCGACGTCGACGAGGAGGGCTACTGCTACATCCCCGAGCACGCGTCGATCGGCATGCACGCCGGGCCGATGTTCGGCGCGCTCGGCATCCTCGCCGCGGTGATCCGCGCGCGCGAGACCGGCGAGGGCGCGATGCTCGAGATCGCGCAGTCCGACGCCGCCGCGTACATGGACTGGTACCGGAGCGAGAGCTGGAAGGCCTACGAGCGGCCCGAGTCGGAGGTCACCGGCAACAAGGCCGACGACTACGTGCGCCGCGCGCCCGGCACCGCCGGGATGAAGGAGGGCGTGCGCTACCAGATCTACGAGTCGAGCGACGGCCACGTGCTGTTCATGGCGTCCGAGCAGGCCTTCTGGAAGAACTTCTGCGAGTGCGTCGGCCGGCTCGAGCTCTTCGAGAAGTGGCCCGGCTCGAAGTACGCCGACCACGCGCGCGGCAACCGCGAGCTGCAGCGCGAGCTGCGCGAGATCTTCCGCACGAAGTCGTCGGTGGAGTGGATCCGGCTCGGCGAGGAGAAGAACTTCCCGATCGCGCCAGTGAACACGCCGAAGACGATCGCCGACGACCCGCAGTTCCAGGACCGCTTCCCGTGGTACGGGCGCGAGAAGCACGGCGCCGAGATGTTGCCCTTCCCGGTGAAGTACCTCGGCGAGGCGCTGCCCGAGCCCGGAATGGCGCCGACCGTCGGCGAGCACACCGAAGCGGTGCTGCGCGGCGTGCTCGGATACGACGACGCGCGGATCGCCGCGCTGCGCGAGGCCGGGGCGTTCGGGAAGTAGCGCGGGGCGCCGCAGGATGGCCGCAGCTCGCGCTCGAGCCCGGCGCGATCAGGACCGCAGGCCGGCCGCAGCTCACGCTCAAGCCCGGCGCCCCGACGGCCGAATCCGGGGCATGCGCCCGAGCTCGTTCGCCGCGACCGCCGACCGCTGGCTCGCGCGGGTCTTTCCGACCCGCTTCGGCCCCGGCCCGGCCGCCGAGCGCCACGCGCGCGCCGGCGCGGCGCACCTGTGGCGGATGCAGCGCGCGTTCCAGATCCACTTCCTGCAGCGCATGGGCCTCGCGACCGACCACCGCCTGCTCGACCTCGGCTGCGGCACGCTGCGCGGCGGTCTGCCGCTGATCGGCTTCCTCGCGCGCCAGAACTACACCGGGATCGACGTGCGCGCCGACGTCGTCGAGGAGGCGCGCCGCGAGCTCGCCGAGGCCGGGCTCGAGCAGCGCCACCCGACGATCGAGCACGTGCCGACGCTCGAGGGCCTCGACCTCGGGCTGCACTTCGACTTCGTCTGGGCCTTCTCGGTGCTGATGCACCTCGAGGACCCCGAGCTCGAGACGGCGCTCGCGTTCGCCGCGCGGCACCTCGCGCCGCGCGGGCGCTTCTTCGCGAACGTCCACCTCGGCGACGGGACGCTCGGCAGCTGGTCCGGCTTCCCGGTCGTCGCGCGGCCGCTCGACTGGTACGCGGCGCGCGCCGCCGCGGTGGGCCTGCGCACCGAGAGCCTCGGCCGCCTGCGCGAGCTCGGGCACCTGTCGGGCGACCGCGGGGCCGACGCACAGTTCATGCTCCGCTTCCGAAGTGGGGACTAGAGTACCGAAAGTCCTCGTGATTCTTGGCTCGCTCGCCCTCGCGGCGGCCGCGCCCGCCGAGACCTGGCGCTGTGAGGAGCCGGACGGCTCGCTGCGCTTCACCGACGACCCGGGCGGCTGCGAGGCTCCGGTCGCGCACACGCCGCGCCGCGACCTCGTGACCGCCGACCCGCCCGAGTCGCACGCGGACGATCCCGCGCCGAGAGCCTCCGGGGCAGCGCCGGATCTGCGGGCGCTGTTCGCGCCTGCGGGCGCGTGGGAGGTCGTCGAGGAGCCGGTCGCACCGCCCGACGACCCGGCGCTGCACGACCAGGGCCTGCGGGCGAGCCTCGCGCGCCACTACACGCGCGCCCGCGGCCCGGGGTCCGAGGTCTGCACGGTCGAGCTGTGGGCGTTCGCCGCGCCCGCCCACGCGGCCGCGGTGCGCGGCGCGCTCGCGCCGCCCGGCTGGTGGGTGCGCGACGCCGGCGCGCTGCTCGTGCTCGCGCACGGCGTGCGCCTCGAGCGGGGCGTCGGCTCTCGCTCGGGCCTGGTGCCGGGATGCACCGCGCTCGCCGAGGCGACCCGCGCGCGCGCGCTCGCCGCGCACTGACACGGCCCGCGTCGGCCCACCCGCTACCCTGCCGGCGCGGAGGTGGCGATGGAGTACGTCCCGCTCGGGCGCACCGGCATGAAGGTCTCGCGGCTGTGCCTCGGTTGCATGAGCTACGGCACGCCGGAGTGGCGCCCGTGGGTGCTCGACGAGACGGCGGCGGGGCCGTTCTTCCGGCGCGCGATCGAGGCCGGCATCAACTTCTTCGACACCGCCGACATGTACTCGCTCGGCGAGAGCGAGCGCGTCACCGGCCGCTGGCTGCGCGAGCTCGGGCGCCGCGACGAGCTCGTGATCGCGACGAAGGTCTTCTTCCCGATGAGCGACCGCCCGAACATGGGCGGGCTCTCGCGCAAGCACATCCAGCAGTCGTGCGAGGACAGCCTGCGCCGGCTCGGCGTCGACGCGATCGATCTCTACCAGATCCACCGCCTCGACCCCGACACGCCGGTCGAGGAGACGCTCGCGGCGCTCGACGCGCTGGTGCGCCAGGGCAAGGTGCGCGCGATCGGCGCGTGCTCGACCTACGCGTGGGAGCTCGCGCGCGCGCTCGCGGTCTCGGAGCGCGACGGCCTCGCCCGCTTCGCGACGATGCAGAACCACTACAACCTCGTCTACCGCGAGGAGGAGCGCGAGATGCTCCCCCTGTGCGAGCTCGAGGGCATCGGCGTGATCCCGTGGTCGCCGCTCGCGCGCGGCATGCTCGCCGGCACGCGCCAGAAGCTCGGCGACTCGTCGACGGCGCGCTCCGAGAGCGACGGCCTCGACCAGGTGTTCTACGACCAGCCGTCGGACTGGGACGTGGTCGAGGCGGTGCGCGGCGTCGCGAAGCAGCGCGGCGTGCCGCCGGCCCAGGTGGCGCTCGCGTGGGTCGCGTCGCGGCCGGCGGTGGTCGCGCCGATCCTGGGCGCGACGAAGCTCTCGCACCTCGACGACGCGATCTCGGCGCTCGAGATCGAGCTCGAGCTCGCCGAGCTGGCCGCGCTCGAGGCCCCGTACCGGCCGCACCCGGTCAAGGGCCTCGCGCCGCGCCCGGCGATGCGCCGCTAGCCGCGCTCGCCGATGCAACCGCCCTGGCTGCGGCACGCGGCGAATGCGCTGCTCGTCGGGTCGGCGCTCGACGTGGCGCTGTCGCTCGCCGACGAGGTGCTGCGCGCGGCGCTCGGCGTCGAAGCGCTCGC